>CAYXXL010000120.1:0-8441 GCA_964469025.1 uncultured Fibrobacteria bacterium | reverse complement strand
CTTCACCAAGGAAGACCCGACCTTCCGCTGCCACGTGGACGACGAGTCCGGCGAGACCATCATCTCCGGCATGGGCGAACTCCACCTGGACGTCTACGTGGAGCGCATGCGCCGCGAGTACGGCGTGGAAGTCACCACCGGCAAGCCCCAGGTGGCCTACCGCGAGGCCATCACCCAGAAGGCCGAGTTCAGCTATACCCACAAGAAGCAGACCGGCGGCTCCGGCCAGTTCGCGAAGGTGGGCGGATGGATCGAGCCCATTCCGGTGGAAGAGGCCAAGGACTACGAGTTCGTCGACGACATCGTGGGCGGTGCCATCCCCAAGGAATTCATCGGATCCTGCGACAAGGGCTTCCAGTCGTGCCTCACGGGCGGCGGGCTCATCGGGTTCCCCATCGTGCGCATCCGCTGCGGCATCAACGACGGCGCCACCCACCCGGTGGATTCGTCCGACAACGCCTTCCAGATCGCGTCGCGCATGGCGTTCCGGGAAACCTACCCGAAAGCCAAGCCCCAGATCCTGGAACCCATCATGAAGGTCCAGATCGACACGCCCACGGAATTCCAGGGCTCCATCATGGGCAACCTCAACGGTCGCCGGGGCGTGATCCTGGGCACCACCGAGGACACCCACTACACCCGCATCGACGTCGAAGTGCCCCTTTCGGAGATGTTCGGCTACGCCACCGAGCTTCGGTCCATGAGCCAGGGCAAGGCCGAGTTCACCATGGAGTTCGCGAAGTACGAACCTGTGCCCAAGATGGTGGGCGAGGAGTTGCAGAAGAAGTACGGCGGCGCCAAGCGCCTGGGCTCGGACGAATAGTTCGGCTCCCTCCGGCACCGCTGGATTTTCGGGCGTCCTTCCCAAAGCGGGAGGGACGCCCTTTTCACAGGTCTGGAAATTCCTCGCGGATCCGGGTCCCGACCGTTGGACCCTCCAGGTTGGACATTTCCCGGCACAAGGCCGCGAATTGGGATTCGAGTTCCCGGAATCCTGCACGGGCCTCGTCCATGTCGTTGTCCTTGGCGGATCGTTCGAGCTCGGCGGCGGCGGCTGAAAGGGTACGGCCACCGACATTGGCGGAGGCACCCCGGATGGCATGCGAGATCCTGGCCGCGCCGGCACTGTCCCCCGCGTCCAGGATGGCCTGGAGGGCAGAGATCCGTTCTCGGATGTCTTCCTGGAAAGTCCTGGCCACGCTTTTGGCCAAGTCCTCGTCGCCGTACAAACGCTCCAGGAAACCCGCGCGATCGAAGATCCGCGATTGGGATTCGATCGGGGTGGGTGCTTCCGCGACCCCCGAGGGGTACGGCTTCTCCCTGATCCACTTGTCCAGGATGGCCGCCAAGGCGCGAGGTGCGAGGGGTTTGGAGAGGTAGTCGTCCATTCCCACCGCCAGGCAGCGCTCCAGGTCGCCTTTCATGGCGTTGGCGGTCATGGCGATGATGGGGATCCGGTGGTTGAGAACCTCCGAAGTTGGATCCCGGATCCGGGAGGTGGCGCTCAGTCCGTCCATCTCGGGCATCTGCACATCCATCAGCACGAGGTCGTAGGGAATGTCTTCCAGGGCTTTGAGCACCTCCAGACCGTTGGCGGCCACGTCGGCGCGGAATCCCTGCTTCTTGAGCACCGCGAGAGCGACCTGCTGGTTGGTGATGTTGTCCTCCGCCAAGAGGATGCGCACGGATCTTTTCCGTCTCTCCCGGATGCTGTGTCGGGTGACGATGGGTTGGGGACGGTCTTGGGGGACCTGACCCAGTACCGTCGCGAGCACGCCGAGAAGCTCGAAATGCCTGGCGGGCTTGGGGAGATAGGCCGCGAAACCGATTTCCGCCATGCGCTTCCCATCGCCGGGCTTGCTGATGGAGGGCATCAGCACGAGCGGAATATGTCGCAGGGTCTCGTCCGCCTTGAGCCGGGCAGCCACTGCCGCGCCGTCCATTCCGGGCATCCGCATGTCCAGGATCACGACCTGGAAGGGGTCGCCCGCCTCCTGGGCGCGGGCGACGGCGTGCAAACCCCTGGGGCCGTCTTCGGCGGCCTCGGCCCGCATTCCCCACGCATCGAATTGCGCCATCATGGCTTCCCTGCTGGTGGCGTTGTCGTCCACGAGCAGCAAATGGGCTCCACGGACATCCGCCGTCGCGGCAGGTTCCTGCGGGGTCGACCTTCCGAACCGCGCGGTGAACCAGAATTCGGAACCCCTGCCGTCGCCCCCTCCGTTTTCCGGAGAATTCACCGGACTGATCAGGCCGATTTCGCCGCCCATCAGTTCGACGAGCTGCTTCGAGATCGCCAGACCCAGACCGGTTCCCCCGAATTCACGAGTGATGGAGGCGTCGGCCTGGGTGAATTTTTGGAAGAGCTTCGCTTGGGCGTCCGCGGGGATTCCAACGCCGGTGTCGGCGATGGAAAATCGGATGCACACTTCCTCTTCGGTTTCCGAGACCAGCCGCGTGCGGAGGCAGATTTCCCCATCGCGCGTGAACTTGATGGCGTTGCTCGCCAGATTGTTCAGCACCTGGCGCAACCGTCCCGGGTCACCCCGCAGGCAGGAGGGGATTTCCGGCGCCGCGGCGCAGATGAATTCCAGCCCCTTGTTGTGCATGCGCAGGGCCAGGGTCGCGGAGAGATCGTCCAACAGCAGACGCAGATCGAATTCCAGCGATTCCATCTCCAGCTTGCCGGCTTCGATCTTGGAGAAGTCCAGGATGTCGTTGAGCAAAGCCAGGAGGGATTCCCCGCTGGACCGCACGATTTCGGCGTAGCGGCGCTGTTCCGGATCCAGATCGGTATCAAGCAACAAGCCCGCCATCCCGATCACGCCGTTCATCGGGGTGCGGATCTCGTGGCTCATGTTCGCCAGGAATTCGCTTTTCGCGGCATTGGCCAGTTGCGCTTGGGCCGCGAGGGATTCGGCGCGGGCGGAGGCCATCTCCAGGTTGGAATTCGTCTCCATGAGCTTGGACTCGGCCAGTTTTTGCCCGGTGATGTCCTCCCTCACCGCGATGTATCCCGTGATGCGTTTCCCGGACCCGCGAAGGGGCGCGATGGAAGCCTTCGCCCAGTAGGCTTCCCCGTTCTTCCTCCTGTTGTGGAACACGCCTTGCCAGACCCCTCCGGAGGTGATCGTGGTCCAGAGGTTCCGGTAGATTTCCTCGGGGACATCGCCCACTTTCATGAAGCCGGGATTCCTTCCCAGCACCTCGGACAGGGAATACCCCGTCCCGTGCAGGAATCGCTTGTTGACGTATTGGATGGCACCCGAAGTGTCCGTGATCATCAGGGAAACCGGACTGTGTTCCACTGCCGTCGAAAGCCTGCGGACGGTCTCCTCGGCCACCTTCTTCTGGCCGAGCAGGGTCAGGATGGCCCCCGCGGAGATGGTGGACAGGAGCAGGAATCCGAGGAGGGAGATCGAGGTCCCCACGAGATGCGCCCAAAGCAGGAACACGACGAACGGAACGAGGATCGGCCAAAACGCCCGAATCCACTTCCACTGGGTGATCATTTGGGCATCAACCTCCCCGGTGCCATGCCGGTCTCGCGGAAAAACAGATTGGAAGACCTGTTGATCGTCATTCAGGGAACGAACGACGAGACGCATCCTACCATCTTTCCGGCGCCTGCGGGGGGACATCCCCTGCACCACCTTGTCAGAGCCTCTCCAGCACCGCCGCGCCCATGCCCTTGGTGTCCACCACGGTGGCTCCCGGCCAGCGGATGTCGCCGGTGGCGATGCCGTCGTCCAGGACGCGGGAAACCGCCTTTTCGATCCGGGAGGCGGATGCTTCGCGGCCCAGCGCGTAGCGCAGGAGCATGGCTCCGGACAGGATCTGCGCCAGGGGGTTCGCGATCCCCTTGCCCGCGATGTCGGGCGCCGAGCCCCCCGAGGGCTCGAAGAGCCCGAAGGTCCCTTCCGCGAGGGACGCCGAAGGCAGCATGCCCAACGACCCCGCGATGGCTCCGGCTTCGTCGGAGAGGATGTCCCCGAAGAGATTGGGGCAGAGCATCACGTCGAACTGCCGGGGGTTGCGCACCAGTTGCATGGCCCCGTTGTCCACGTACATGTGGGAGAGCTGGACATCCGGGAACTCCTCCTTGTGCACCCGCGAAACCACCTCGCGCCAAAGCACGCTCGCGGCCAGCACGTTGGCCTTGTCGATGGAGGTGACGTGGTTGCGGCGGGTCCTTGCGGCGCGAAGGGCGACGCGGGCGATGCGCTCGATCTCGGGAACGGAATAGACCATGGTGTCGAAGGCCTTCAGCGCGGCTCCTTCGCCCTCCCTGCCCTTGGGCTTCCCGAAATACACGTCTCCGGTGAGTTCGCGCACGACCAGGATGTCGAAGCCTTCTCCCACGATGTCCGCCCGGAGCGGGCAGGCCCCGCGCAACGCCTTGTGGACCGTGGCGGGGCGCAGGTTGGCGTAGAGCCCGAAGATCTTGCGCAGCGGGAGCAGGGCTCCGCGTTCGGGCTGGAGGTCGGGGGGGAGCGATTCCCACTTGGGGCCACCCACCGACCCGAAAAGGATCGCTTCGGCGGCGCGGCAGGTTTCCACGGTGGAATCCGGCAAGGGATGGTTGTGTGCGTCGTAGGCGGCGCCACCCACCGCCGCCGGAGTCCAATCGAAGGAGAATCCGTCGATCCGACCCACCGCTTCCAGCACGGAAACGGCCTGTGCCATCACTTCGGGCCCGATGCCGTCCCCTGCGAGCACCGCGATCTTGTGGGTGTGGGACATCGAAGGATCCTTCCGTCGCCGGGATGCAGGGCACCCCGCTGGTTTCGTGGTCGTGGAAAGCGCGGAAAACTAGCCTCCTGGAGCAGCCGCCATGCAGAAGCATCGGACGTGCCCGCCGCCATCGGCGTGGTGCAATAGAACCACGACCTGGCACGTCGGCCCTGAGAGAGAACGAATGAACGACGCGACCCATCCATTGACCGAATTCTTCCGACGCGAAGGCCGCCGCCTGGTCTCCTTCGTGCGCGGCAAGATCCAGGACAGCGCGGAAATCGAGGCCGAGGACCTGGTGCAGGATGTTTTCGCCGCCCTGTTCGAGAGGGCCGACCCCCTTGCCGAGGTGGAGAACCTCTCCGCCTACGTCTGGCGAAGCCTGCGGAACCGGGTGATCGACGCGCTGCGGAAACGGCGCACGTACGTTTCCCTGGACCAGCCTCTGGGCGAAGAGGAAGGATTGGTCCTTGCCGACATCCTGGCCTCCGACGGACCCGACGCCTTGGAAGAATTGCTCGAGGCCGAGGAACTCTCGGCGCTCTCCGAGGGCCTGGAAACGCTGGATGCACGCGAACGCGAGCTCATCCGCCAGACCGAATTCGAAGGCCGGACCTTCCGGGAACTGTCCGAGGAGTGGCAGGTGCCCATCGGCACCCTCCTCTCGCGAAAATCACGCGCGATCCGCAAGCTCGCGGTCGCGATGGACTTCGAACGAACCCAACCGCAACCCAAAGGAGAAAAACCATGAACACCTGCTTCCGGGCAAGCCCCCTCCACATCCTGCGCCGCGTGGTGGGCGGTCTTTTGATCGCCATCGCCGTGGCCACCCTGTTCGGCTTCATCGTCGAACATCTTTGGAACGCGCTGATGCCGGGCCTATTCCATCTTCCCCTTCTCACCTGGCTCCAGTCCATCGGGATGGTCCTGCTCGCACGACTCCTGGTGGGGCACGTGGGACCCCACCACCATCGCGGCGGCGGCCCATGGAGGCGCGGTCCGTTCGGTGGCTGGCACGACCGCCACCAGTTCAAGGATTGGTTCGACGGCGAAGGACGCGAGGCGTTCCAGGCCTGGAAGGCGAAGGAGAACCAGGACTGAGTCGAGGCGGCCAGCGGGCGATGTGGATCCGATGGTCAGGTTTCGTCGACGAGCATCGGGGTCATGTCCAGGTAGTCGCAGCTCGCGAGCGCGTACCTGACCCCCCGGACCTCGCCCATGAGATCGCGCGCCGGTCGCGAGAATTCCGCTTTCAGGCTGTGCAGGTGTCCGAAGACGCAGACATCCGCTCCCGAGCTCTCCACCAGGGAGCTGGCCCGGGTGGGTTCCAGGTCCGGGCCGATGGGCGGGTAATGGGTCATGCAGACCCGCTTCAGCCATGGTCGCTTCGGGAGGGCGGCGATGCAACGCTCCAGACGGCCCAACTCCCTTTCGTAGATCCGGGTGTTGGAGGCGCGATCGGCTTCGGTGCGGGTGTCGGGCCTCTTGTCGGAGAGGTGGTTCCAACGGATCAGATCGTCGCAACGGATTTCTTCGTGTTCCCAGAGACGCGTGCCGAACACCAACCAGTCGCCCACTTCCACGTGGTCTCCCGAGATCGCCTTGAGGGAGGGTGGCAGCTCGGCGCGGACCTCGGAGGTCGACCCCCACCATCGTTCGTGGTTGCCCGGCAGCAGGACCTTGGTCCCGGGGAGCCGGTGCAGGAATTCCAGGTCGGAGAGGGCGTCGGCCAGTCTGCCGGCCCACGAGATGTCTCCGGGGAGCAACACCACGTCCTGTTCGGAAACGCGTTCGCGCCAGGCCCGCTCGATGCGGGCTTCGTGGTCCCGCCAGACCTCGCCGAAGACGTGCATGGCCTTCTGGGGCGTGGCCAGGGTGAGATGGGGGTCGGACAGTGCCCACAGTCGCATGGACGGGGGAAGATAGGAGGTCGCGAACGCCAAACGCAGGGAAGGCTCGACAGACCGGAGTCTTTTGAGGTATTCTGGGTGGATCTATGGGAGACCGTCCATGAAGTTCCCGTCCCATCCAGCCCTCGTCCTCTTGGCCGCAGGGTTCGTCCTTTCCGTCGCCTGGGCCCAGTCCGATCCTTCGGCTCCCATCCATTCCTCCGCGAAGAAGGGGAAGAAGAGGCCGGTGCATATCGCCGAAGTCTCCGACGCCGCCGAGACGGACTCCCTGCGGCGCGAGGACTCCCTGGCGCGGTTCGCCCCGGTCAGGGTGCTGGATTCCCTGTGGCATCTCGATTCGCTCCACCGCAAGATCCACCCCCGCCGCCAAGATTCCATCGCCACGGTCCGCCTGGATTCGGCGCGCCGCGCCGACTCCCTGGTGGAACTCGAGGTTCGCCGTCGCTCGGATTCCCTGGAAAGAGCTCGGACGTGGTTCGTGGCCAAGCCGCGGGATTTTTCGCAGTCGCCGGAATTTTCCCAGCGCCTCCAATCTCGGCTGACCCTGGAACTGCGGAAATCCGGCGCGGTGCGTCCCGCACCGGGACTGGACACAGGTTCCGGGTTCGACGGCTCCTGGAAAGCGGCCAGGGCCTCGGGATGCTCCAAGATGCTGTACACGGCCCTGTACTCCGGTGTCCAGGGCTCGCGCAACGCCATGAGCTGGATCTTCGAACTGTCCAGCGGGCGGAAGATCGATTCGGCGGGTGGAAGGAGCGCGGGAGACGATGACCGCTCCGCCGACCGTCTGGCCGGCGATCTGGTCCGTGCGCTGCTGCCGTCCGCGACGGATTCCGTCTGCCACGCCGACTCCCTCGCGATGGTGCGCAGGGTCTGGACGGTCTCGGAGCCGGCCAACCCGACCTCCGATTCCGCCGTCGCCCGCCTGGTGCAGGACTCCCTGGAAGCCGGCCTGGGCAAATCCCGTCTCGCCGGCTGGAAGGCGTCGGCGTGGGGACCATGCCACGACCTGCGCTGCTTCGATTCGACCGCGGCCGCCTCCGGGATCGAGCGGGTCCTGCAGTCCACCTTGTCGCACCCGGCCGATTCCACCTGGGAGCTCGCGCTGCGGGTGGTGCGCGCCGTGGACGACAGCCTGGTCGATTCCTTCCGCGTCGTCGCGACGGCGCCGTCCCTGCTGGCCGCCCGGGTCCTGCCGGAACTCCTGCACAGCCCCGCGTCCTGCGTCCTTTCCTGCGCACCCCGGAGTTCCCGCGAGGTCTGGAGCTTCGAAGTTCCCGACGGTCTCGGAACGGATTTCGACCGGATCTCCCTCTCGGCCGGATTGAAGGCGGCCTTCCGCGCGCGGCTCGACAGGCAGTTCCTTCCTGCCCCGACGGGGGTCGGGCAGACCGCGCCATGGGATTCCGCCGTCCGCGCGATGGGCGTCCAACGCCTTGCCGTGGCGACCGTGACCGGAAAAGACTCGCTGCACACGCTCCGCGTCCGGATTCTCGATCTCCGCTCCGGCGCGGCCGACACCTTGGTCCTGCGCCGCGGCGGACCGGCGAGTCGGGTCCTGCCCTGGTTCTCCAGGCACGTCGCGGCCTATGGTGCCCAGGAGGATCCGCCTTGCGGGAACGCGTGCAGGCTCGACTCCCTGCGCATGTTGCGGACCAATTGGGCCGTCGCGCCCGCCGGGGGCCTGGATTCGGCATCGGGCCTCCAATTTTTCGGGCGACTCGCCGAAGTCCTTCCCCTGCAGAGGACGGCGAGCGTGGTTTCCCTTCCGAAAGGCTTTCCCTGCCCGGATCCATC
>CAYXXL010000119.1:0-8441 GCA_964469025.1 uncultured Fibrobacteria bacterium | reverse complement strand
CTTCAAAAGCAGCGAGACAGCGATGGAGCCCGCGACGGCCACCGGCCAGCGGACGAAGTTCTCCCTGACGAAACCGTTGTGGATCCAATCCTTGAAGGGGAGCTGGGTCAGGAACGCGAGATGGGCCAGATAGATGCAGGTGGAATGGCTCCCCAGGAAGTCCAGACCGCGTCCGATCCGTCCGTTTCCGAGGAAGGCGGGGCGCGAAGCGAGCCAGACCAGCAGAAGCGAAGGAAACGCGACGCGGTCGAACTGGAACGAAGGAATGGACAGGTTCCGTCCGGAGATCCGGTCCAACGCGAACGCCTCCAGGAACAACAGCGGGATGGAGGCCAACAGGATGCCGGTGGGAAGGTTCCGCGGCATCTTCGTGGCGCGCTGGCCCAGACCGATCCCGAGGGCCACGCATAGAAGGGAAAGATCGATCCCTTCGCTCAGGTTCAGTCCCCACGGCAATTCCCGTCCCCGGACATCCATCCAGGCGCAGAATCCGTACAGGGCGGCTCCTGCGGCGAGAGCGGGAAGGATCGACTTCCTGTGCCGCAGCACGCTCCAGCACAGGATCTGCGCCAGGATCAGGCTGGGAAGGAACCAGAGGTGGTAACCGCGGGTCTCCAAGCGGGCATCGGAGAAGCCCGCGAAGCGCCGCGTCACGGCGATCCATCCATGCGGACGTCCGGCGATCACGTCCAATCCCAGGAAGAAGGCGAACCACGGAACGTAGAGCGACAGCAGCCGGGACGCCGTCGTTCGCAGTTCGCTCCAGGTGCGACGGCCACGCGCCCACTTGTCTCCCATCATCCATCCCGACAGCAGGAAGAAGTAGGGAACGGCCGTCTGGCAGACGACCAGCATGGCCCAACCGACCGTCCGCAGAGGCGCGAGATTGGAGTTGTAGAGGGGGGGAGCGTGGATGAGGACCACGCAGACCGCACCGATCCCCCTGAACCTGTCGAAGGCTCCGTTGCGTTCCATCAGGAAGCTTGCGTCCGGAGCGTGGTCGCCCACCGTTGGGAAGGCCGCTCCACGAACCGGTGGAAGAGCGCTCCACCGACGATCGCGAGCGCGATCTCCACGAGCAGGGGCCAAGCGCTCCCCATGGAGACGGCGATCCAGGTCGCCACGACGTGCAACGGAGGGTGCACGATGTAGATGCCCACGCTCCATTCGCAGGCCTTGCGGAGCCACGCGGCGGCGTGGACCCCCCCCCACAGGCGTTTCAATCCCAGGAACAGGAGCGTCTGGCCAATCAATGTCTGGACCATCAGGACCGGGGGATTGCCGACGCGGGGTTGGATTCCGAAGGCCTCCAGGTACGAGATCGCCAATCCCGCGAACAGCGCCAGGAACGCGAGGCACTTGGGGGCGGAGGCGAACGCCGGACGGCGGATTTCCATCCAAACCAGGCATCCGGAGAGGAAATAGCAACCATAGGCGAGGGTCTGGAACGGACTGGAGCGGAACAGCGGGAAATACGACCAGAATTTGTATTCCAGGAGCGCGGCGGTCACCATCAGGCAACCGGTCCAGCCCCACCGCTCCAGGGAGGATTCCCGATGCAAAATCCATCGGAACAGCGGAAACAACAGGACGATCCGCAGTTCCTGGTAGAGGTACCAGGTCGCGTAGTTGAATCGCGTGTGGTCGGCGAAGCCGATGGGAGACAGGTGCATAAAGGCATCGCGCCAATCGAGCGGGGCGTCCCAGCATCCCAGGGGCCAGATGGTCCCCAGCGACTGCGCACCCCCGGATGCCCGCAGGGTCGCGAGCCTCATGGCCAAGCCCCAGGCGAGGGCGGCGACCACGAGGACATAGACCCGGAGCCCTCGGCTCTTCATGAAGGGGAGGATGGGTCGGGAAACGTCCAAAAGGCCGGAAGCGGCGAAGTAGCCGGAGAAGAAGAAGAAGTGGAGCGGGGAAAAGAACTGGAGAGGGTGGAAGAGGTCCTTCCAGACGGAGGCTGCCGGGTGCCACGCCATCAAGGTCACCAGATTGTGTCCGAAGAGGATCGCCAACGCGCAAAGGAACTTCCAAAGTCCGGGAACGGCATCCCACGGGCGGTGCGAGATGCTGGCCGTCGGAGCCTTGTCGGACCCCGGAATCAAAGTTGTTCTCCCCGCCCCATCCGGCGCATCTCTCCGAGGAGGCATTTGGCCAGAAGTTTGGGTTCGCTCGGATTGACGCCGAGACTTCGGGAAAACCGACGGTAGTTGCGAAACGCGGCAAGGCCCTTGTCCGCGCTGACGGTGGTCGCGTAGCGCAGCCGTCGGACCGCGGACTCGGCGATCACCGTGCCATTTCCGGGGTACCGTGCCTGGAATCGGGGGCAAAGACGCCCGAGCAGCGAGGCGGCGGCCTCCAGGTGGGACACCGATGGCCAGGATTCCCCGATGGGCGTCCCCAACCGACGAAGGAGGCGGGTCTCCTCTTCGTGGCATTCCACACCCGCGTCGGCCGCGAACAGCGTCCGGCAGATGTCCAGGTTGGCGAGCTGGGTGTCGGCGCGTTCCCGGGAGAGCGACGTGGGCTGCATGCGGTAGTGGAACACCACATCGGGAAGGTTCACGAACTCGCCCTCGCGCATGATCTGGTGGAGCCATCGGTAGTCGTCGGTGGCCACCATGTCGCCGAAGGGGTGCCTGCGGGCCACCTCGGTCCGCGCCATGACCGTGGGAAACATGACGTGGTTGTTGAAGATCATTTCCCAGCGCAGCAGGCGGGGATCGACAGGCGGAGAGTGGAGTGCCTTCTCCTCGCCGTAAAGACAGGCCGTGCCGCAGCCCAGGATGTCCGGATTCCGCTCCAGGAAATCGAGCTGGATCTTCAGTCGGGTGGGATAGGAGATGTCGTCGTGGTCCTGGAAGGCGATGTACTTGCCGCGGGCGAGGCCGATCCCGAGGTTGCGCGTCGCGTTCTCGCCGCCGTTGGTTTCCCGGACCACGAGTCGGAACCGGGGATCGGAGATGTCCTTCAGGAGATCGGCGACACCGTTGCCGGAACAATCGTCGATGGCGATGAGTTCGAAGTTCGGGAAGGTCTGCGCCAGGATCGAATCGACGGCTTCGCGGACGAGGGGGTTGCGAAAGAAGGGAAGAATGACGGAGATTGCAGGTTGGCCCATCCTCCATTCCAAGCTAGCAACAGACCCGTGGCCGCGATCGGCGCGGAACGTGCGGTGCCCGGAAATTATATAATAGGCAACCTGATATTCTCCTGACCTCCGTCCCGATGGGAGGGTATGATAAGCGCCATGGAAATTCCCCGGAAGCGACCTTTGGTCATCGATCTCGACGGCACACTGATCTTCGCGGACACGCTCTCCGAATCGCTCGTCAAATGCCTGAAGGTCGCACCGCTGCGGACCGCTTGGGGTCTGTGGGACGCCGTTCTTTCGGGACGAGGGGCGATGAAGGAGCGTCTCGCGTCCATCGCCGTACCCGACGAAGCGCTGCTCCCGTACCGGGCCGAGGTCCTGGAGATGATCCGGAAGCACGTCGACGTGGGGGGCAAAGTGGTGCTCGCCACCGGAGCCCACCGATTGATCGCCCAGCGGGTGGCGACCCGGCTGGGATGCTTCGACGAGGTCCTGGCGACCGAAAACGGCATCAACCTGGTGGGCCAAGCGAAAGCGGATCTCCTCGTGTCCCGCTTCGGAAAGGACGGATTCGATTACATGGGCGACTCCGAGGCGGACATTCCGGTATGGAATGCGGCACGCGAACGCTGGGGCGTCGGCAGGCGAGCGCAGTCCATCTCACGCCGTCCGGGGCTCGGTCTGCGCTGCATGGATTCGGCTTCCCCTCCGGGCTCCGCTTGGAGGATCCTGCGTCCCCACCAATGGGCGAAGAACATCCTGGTGGCTCTCCCGATCCTCTCCAGCCACAGGATCTTCGAGGTGGACCTGCTGGTAGGGACCGTCCTTGCGTTTTTCGCGTTCTGCGCTCTGGCCTCCTGCGTCTACGTGGGGAACGACCTGTTCGACTTCGAGAGCGACCGGAGGAATCCGGCGAAATCGCGCCGACCCATCGCGTCGGGTCGGCTGTCCATGCCGAAGGCTTTCCTGCTCATGTGCGTGCTTTTCGCCCTCGCCGTCGCCATCGCCGCACTGCTGCCCTGGCAGGCGGAAGTCGCCTTGGGCGCCTACGCGGCGGCGAACCTCCTCTACACGCTCCATTTCAAGCGGAGGTTGCTCGTCGACGTCTTCCTGCTGGCCTTCATGTACGTCTGGCGGATCGTCGCCGGATCGTTGGCCACCGGCATCGAACTTTCCGGATGGCTGCTGGGATTTTCCGTGTTCCTCTTCCTCAGTCTGGCCTTCGCCAAGCGCTATGCCGAGGTCGTCCGCCTGGATGGCGCATCTGGAAAGGCGGCCGGACGGGCCTGGACGCCCGACGATGCGGTGTTCCTGGCGATCTCCGGCATCGCCACCGGCGTGGCGGGGGCCATCGTGCTCGCCCTCTACGTGACCGGGGATTCCTTCGCGAAACTCTACGTTTCCCCGCAGCTCGTCACCATGCTTTCTCCGCTCTTCCTCTACTGGATCCTCCGCATCTGGATCCAGTCCTGCCGCAGGGAAATGCACGAGGACCCCGTGCTGTTCGCCGCCAAGGACAAGGTGTCCTACCTGGTGGTCGCCTGCGCTGCGCTGATCCTGGCGCTGGCCTCGTTCAAGTTCTGACGATGCGTTTCCGGAAAGGTGGATGAAGATGGACCGCGCCCGCTGGTGGGCTCTGCGCTCGGCAATGTCCGTGGCAGTGGCTCTCGCCGCCTATCTCGTCTGGGGCTACTCCTACGGGATCCTGACGAACGAATTCCACTCGACCATCGCCTTGCGCCTTTCCGGCAAGGCGCTGTTCCACGGGGATTTCTTGGCCTCCACGTTGGACGGGTACGCCTCTCCTTTGTGGGTGCTTGTGGGGTGGCTCGTCGGGTTCCTCCGGATCAGGACCGTCTTCTTCGCCGGATTCCTGGCGGCCAGGGTGTTGTTCGCCTGGGCCATGGGTTCGTTGGCGTCCGCCTTCGCGGGCGACAATGGCCACGGCAGGGTGGCGTGGGTCGCGGGTGCCATCGCCACCCTGGCGATGGGCTGGATGGTGGCGCTCCCCGTGGGCGGAGATCCGGTCTTGGGACCCTATTTCTCGCAGACGTTCCTGTCCGTGGGCCTGATCGCGCTCTCCATCGCGATGGCCCTGCGGGACAGCACGATCCTCTCCGCCGTCTTCCTCGGAATCGCGATCGATTGCAACATCATGCAGTCCTTCTTCGGCGCCGGGATCGTCGGTTTGTTGTGGCTGGATTCGTCCTTCCCGTTCCGGAGCGCATCCCTCGCGAAACTCGTTCGCGCGCTCCTGGTCTCCGTCGTCCTCGCCCTGCCTGCGCTCCTCATGACCGCGCACGCGATGACGAACTCCGTCGGCGCGAACGCGTGGATGGGACATGAACTGTCCGATTGGGCCAGATTCTGGCTGGAGGGGCATTTCTTCGCGGATGGACGGTCCTGGTGGCAGATGTGTTCCATGGCGGCTCTACTGACCACCCCCGCCTTGCTGGTCCTCGGTCGGCTCGGAGTCCGAAGGTCCCCTCGCCTGGTGGTCCTCGCCGCGCTTTTTCCCGCCTTGCTGGCAACGGTGGAGATCCTTTCGGTCGGTCGCTTGCCGTCCCGCCTTCTTTTCCAGTTCCACCTGTTCCGCAGCGACGTGTTCGCCTATTGCATCTGCGTCGGATGCGCCATCGCGATCGCCGTCGATTCCTGGGGAAAAGGGGCGCGGGCCGCGATCCTGCCGATGGCCATGGTCGTTTCCAGCTTGGACGGGAATCATGTCCAGGCCATGCTGTTGGCGATCGTTTTCCTCGTGGGAACGCGCCCTGCCTCGGGGCTTTGGAGCATCGTCCGGACCGCCCCCCTCTGCGGGGTCGTCGCGTTCACGGCCTGGGCCATGGCCCACGACATGCGGGTATCCGGCATCGTCGGGCTGGTCGGCTTGGTCGGGGCGCTCCCGACCAAGCCGACCGCCTGGCCGGGGGGGATGGCCGTTCCCTTGGCGGTCCTGCTCGTCGCGCTGCTGGTGCAATCGACGGTTTCCTTCCTGAAGAAGGAATGGACGGGGAAGAATTTCGCGGTGAAGCATGGCGACGATTCGCGCATCGCGCGCCAGTTGAAGGCATTCGGCAAGTCTTCGCCCGAGGGCGCTGTCTTCCTGCTTCCGCCGTCCGTCAATGCCCGACCCTTCCTGGAGCGTGGGGTGTGGTTCGATTTCTACGACGGCGCCGCGTTCCTTTGGAAGCCGGGAGCGGAGGTCGAGACCGTTCGTCGCATGCGGATCCTCGGGATCCGGTACGAGCCCGGACAGACGGTCGATCCGGCCGCCATGGATGCGCAATGGTACGCGGGACTGTGCCATTCCATCCCCGTCGTGGCCTCGGAAGGCGTGACACGGGTGATCCTCCCCGATCCGATGGATGCGAAGGGTCACTGGACGATGGCGGATCCGACGTCCGCCTTGAAGATCCTGGGGTGCCCGTAAGCTCGTCTCTGAATTCCCTCGTGTCCAAGGTATCGACGACGAATCGATGATAGATTTGATGATCCACTGATGAGACCGCCAGGGCCTCTCCGAAGTGTTCCTGGACGTGAATTCCTCTTGCCTCTCCACGATAAGGAGTCTTCTCGTGACTGTTGGAATCGCCAGGATAGGTGGCATCGCCGCAACCATCGTGATCGCATGGTGGGTGTCAGGTCGGATGGGAAGAACGCGGCCGACGTCGGGTTGGCGAATCCTCCAGTCGGGACCCATCCGGATTCTCGCGACTGCCCTGGCTCTCACCTTGCTCGTGGGTCTGGCCGTGGACGGATCTGGCGACATGACCGTCCTGAACTCCGCCCGGAACGCCTTCGCGGGAGGCGGGATCGATTCGTGGTTCTTCATGGATCTGGCCGCCCGGAGGCTTCACGATGCTCCCCACCAACCCCTCTACCGGGAGATCTTCTTCCACCAGGCGTGGAAATTCCAGTACCCGATCACGAGCCTGCTGGGATGGAACGAGCTGAGGACATTTTTCGGCGGATCCCTGGAAAGGATCGCCCACTTCCTCAATGCGGTCTGCTTCCATTGGATCGCCATCACCGGGTTGATGTCGGCCATCCTCCTCCGAGGTGCATGGACCCGGGTGCACGGAGAGGATCCACGGGAAACACGCATCGCCACATTCGTCTTCCTCGTCGGTGGCATCCTGCAGGCGTTCCTGTTCTATCCGTTGACGCGATCCTGGTGGCTGGGGCAGATCCAGACCACCCTCAGCATGCTGGCCATCGGTTCGCTCCTCGCCTGGCAACACGACCACAAGAAACTGGCCGGAATTCTCGTCGGATTGGCTTGCCTCTTCAAACCCCAATGGGGCATTGCCTTGCTCTGGGGATTGGTCTTCCGCGAGTGGCAGTTCGCCGTGGGCGGCCTGGTGGTCTGCGCAATCGCCGGTGGTGCGGCAGGTGCGTTGTTCGGATTCGGCCACTACATCGAATACTTGCCGGTGCTGTCGGCTCTTTCCCACCACGGAGAGTCCGCGATGGAAAACCAGTCGATGAATGGTTTGATGAATCGATTGCTGAATGGCGGAGCCTTGAACTTCCAAATGCATTCATTCCCGCCCTTCAACCCGATCGTCTATTGGACCACTCTCGTGTCTGGAATCCTCATGGTCGGGACCATCTTCCTCTGGGGACGAAAACGGTTGCGCACGGAGACCGAGTTGGCCGTGGTCCTGCTGGTCTTGACCATCGCATCTCCCATCGCCTGGGAACACCACTATGGAGTGCTTCTCGGCATCCTGCCCGCGCTGGTGCCAGGTGTTCTCGAGGCTCGTCCTCTCGAACGCGCGACCCCCTATCTGGTCGGGATCCTGTGGATTTTCGTCGATCAGAATTTCCCCTGGTTGGTGAGATTCGCGGATTCCCGCATCCTGTCCGCGCTGCTGTCCCCCCTCTTTTTCGGTGCGCTTGGATTCCTGGGGCTCGCCTTGGCGATCCCGAAGGCACTGTCACGACCGAAGACATCGGAGTTGGCCAGGTAGGATGTCTGGTCCACAGGGATCGCCGTGGTGGCCTTCACCTGGATCCTGGGTCGAGTTCGCTCTGGTCGACCCGCCACCGGTGCGAGGTGCCGAGCTTCCAGAAGAGCTGGCCCGAGGTCGTGGCGAGCGCGGACAGGAGGATCAGACCGATGGCGAGACCGGGGTTTGACGTTTTTCGTTCAAAAGAACTGTCGACGTTCACTGGGTGATCGTGTATGTCGCCGTGCTTACGGCGCTACTGGCCATGCCGTCTGCTATGGCGATGGCCATGATGGTTTCACCATCGACAGGAGTGATCGGGCCAGTGAATTGTGGGGAGCCGGAGGTTGGTGTGGATCCGTCGGTGGTGTAGTAGACGGTCGCGCCCTGCGTCG
>CAYXXL010000118.1:0-8485 GCA_964469025.1 uncultured Fibrobacteria bacterium | reverse complement strand
GAGGCGCTCGAGGCCCTGCGCTCCGGGGATCGCCCCAGCCTCGCCATCCTGGACTGGCTGATGCCGGAACTCAGCGGCGTCGAGGTCTGCCGAACCCTTCGCGGTCAGGAGAATGATGTGGATGGGTCGGATGCCGGCGGCCCCGCGGAGGCGCTGGCGGCCGGAGCCGACGACCACATGTCCAAGCCCTACGACCTGGTGGAGCTGCAGGCCCGCATCCAGTTGGGATTCCGGAGACTGGAATCCGCCGAGGTCGCGGGTTCGAGGCTCGGACTCGACCAGGACCTTCGGCTCCAGTCGATCCTGTCCCGGTTCCTGCCGCTCAACCGGATGGCCCTGGAAACGGTGCTGGCGGATCCCGGCCAGCTGGGCGTCCTGCCCGTCGGCGAGGGCAGCTGCGATCTCGCGAAGGTGGTGCCGGAAATCGTCTCGGATGCCTCCGGATTCCTTTCCGACCGCATCCAGGTGTCGGTAGCGGGAGCTTCCGCGCAGGTGGCGGTCTGCGCACGGACCCTGCGCCAGATCGTCCTGAACCTTCTCGTGCACCTGCGCATGGCCTCGCCGGACCGCCTCTGCCGTGTGGACATTTTCTGGCATGACCGGGCGGACGGAAAGACCCTCTGCTTCGTGGACGACGGACCCGGGGTCCTCACCGAGGACGTCACGTCGCTGGGCTGGCCCGTGACCACGCTGCGAAACCAGGACCTCAATCCGGGGTTCGGGCTCTTCTTCGCGAACCTCGCCGCCGAGTCCGCAGGATGCACCATCACCTGCTCCGCGGGCGCGGGACGGGGGCTGCGCACCGAGATCCGGATTCCCGCGCCACGGTAGGACCTCCGTCGGCGCGCACGCGGGCCGGCTCGACTTTGGATATTGCGGATTCGAGTCGGGCGGGTCGCCCGGGGAGGTTCCACATGTACGTCGTTCTCTGCCTGATGGCGCATCTGGCAATCGCCGCTCCGGTCGCCACCATGGACGTTCCCGCCCCGAGCTGGGAAGGTCCTGCCCGCGCCCGGTCCGCTTCCGTCGCCGATCTGGACGGGCCCTCCACCCCGCCGGTCGCGCAAGGCTACGGGTACGGCGACGGGGGAGGATATGGATATGGCCGCAGACGGAGACTCTCCGGTCCCGGCCTCATCGTCGGCGGTGCCGTGTTGACCGGCGTGGGCGCCGTCATTCTTGCCACCGCACCGAGCAGCGGCTGGAACGAGCAGGATACGCCTCACCGGGCAGGCAACGCCGCCGGGGTCGTGTTCCTGGTGGGCGGGATCTTGATGATGGGCTGCGGGTTGGTCCTCACCATGTCGGACCAGTAGGGTGAGGGAGTCGTGGGCGGGCGGCGGGAAAGTGCCCGCGACCGATTCTCGACCATCTCCGGTGTCCGGGAAGGTATCTTGTGGGTTCGGCGGCATCGTCCGTCGAACAGGGGGGCGCACAGGTTTCGACAGAGTGAGAAGTTTGGCAGTGGCACGCAGAGGGTCCAGGTGGCCTCTCAAAAAACCTGGAAACCAATACCAGGCGAAGAGTCCTACTCTTACGCTCTTGCCGCGTAACTAACCCTTACAAAGCAGCGACGAACAGGCCATGTCTCCGGGCCTGCAAGTCGAACCTCAGGGGGCTGGGTCGAGCGCATGTCCGGGGCGCACGACCGAGATTCACTGGACTGGTTCTTTTCGAAGCGCGTCGATTGGCGGCGGGAAGAGCGAGATCAAATAGTCGACTAAGCGTGTAGAGGCTGGCAAGTGACTTTCTTTGGACGGGGGTTCGATTCCCCCCGCCTCCACTTCCGAGGGCGCTCACGAGGCGCATCCTCGGTCATCGACCCCTCGGCGTCCCCCGGTACGGACGCCGTCGGGGCCGTTTCCCTTCGGCTGCATCCTCGATAGCGGCCTCGGAAGCTCGCTCCGGTTGTACTGGGCTGGCGCCTGCGGCGCTTCACTACGCCGGTGTGGTTGGGCTGGCGCCTTCGGCGCTTCGCTACACCGATATGGATGGGCGGGCGCCTGCGGCGCTTCGGTGCTGCGGGGAGCGTCGGTTGAGTTGGCGCTTTTCGGCGCTGCGCTGCGGGAGGGCTGGAATTCGGTTGTTTGATCGGGGATGAATTTGCGGTTCACTTGTTCGTCGCCAACTCCGTAGTGGATCACATTTCTGGAAAAGCGATCCGCAAAAGGTTTGCGCAAATCCTCGCTTTTCCATCGAGCGGGTTTTTGGAATTCATCGGGAGACCGCCACGCACTGGTGTCCCCTTTCTCCGTACGCTTCGGATGGCCGGCCCCGCGGGTGCGTCTGCTGGAGATCCAGTGGCGAGTCGCCATCCTGCTCCGGTTGCCAGGAATTCCAACGCGTCACCGTGCTTCGCAAACGGAATCGGGCCTTGTCCGAGACCAACGCTGTCGGGGTCTTGCAGGCGTCCATGAACCTCAGTGCGTTGGCAAGGCCGTCGCGGGATTCGACGGCCATCCGTGTCTCTGGACCGAAGATTCCATCGCTGGGGATGCCGATGGCGGTCTGGAGAAGTTCCACGGCACGCCGTGGGCCGACCTTGGTGGCGCACTCGAACACCAGCAGGTCCAACGGGCGAGGACATTTGTCCGCGTGCGAGGGAATCCAGAACGAGCCCTGGTAGATGGCCTCGATCTCCTCCGGGGAGATGTCCCGGATCGCGTTGTCCGGAAGGCGGTTCTCGTCCCGCCAAAGGGAGTATTCGGCCTGGGTGATGCAATGACCCGTGGCCGCGTCGTCGCCTTCGACAGCAGCACGGATCCTGTTCTTCTCCAGGACCGCATCGAGACATTCCTCGAATCGCATGCAAGCATCCACGCTCGGTGCGCCAGAGCCGAGTTCGATCATGGGACAATCCTTCAATGGGTTGAGGTGAAGGCCCTTCGGGAAGCCGAAAAGCATCGATGGACACGATTATCCGTCATTCCGCGAGTGGAGTCAACCGACAGGATCCGACATGGCTGACCCAAGCCGTACCCGCACGCACGGCGCCCGAGCTCCCGTCAGAGCAGCGTGAAGGGCCCGATTTCCCCTTCCAATTCCGGTGGGTCCAAATTGGGTGTAATTGGATGTAGTATTGGTTTGTGCAATGGGCTGATACTCTTGAGATCACTCCGGATGTCCTGAGGCAAATCGCCGGGATCGACGAGTTCAAGGGCGCTTGGCGCGCCTTGGGGACGCTGGCACCGGATCGGTTGTCGGCATTGCGGCGCGTGGCCACCATCGAGAGCATCGGCTCGTCGACCCGCATCGAGGGCAGCAAGCTGACCGATCGAGAGGTGGAGCGACTGCTGTCGAACTTGGAGATCAGGTCCTTCGCCACCCGCGACGAGCAGGAAGCGGCCGGCTATGCCGAGCTGATGGATTTGGTGTTCGAATCCCACCGGGACATTCCCTTCGACGAAAACCACATCAGGCAGTTGCACAAGATCCTGCTGCGCCACAGCGACAAGGACTCCTGGCATCGGGGCGAATACAAGACCACCTCGAACGGCGTCGCCGCCTTCGATGAATCGGGTGCCCAGATCGGGGTCGTGTTCCAGACCGCGTCGCCCTTCGACACGCCTCGGTTGATGACAGAACTTGTCGCATGGGTGGACCGGGAGCGGGAAACCGCCCGTCTGCATCCTCTGCTGGTCATCGCCCTTTGCGTGGTGGTGTTCCTGGAAATCCATCCGTTCCAGGACGGAAACGGGCAACTGAGCCGGGTGCTGACCACGCTCATGCTTCTGCAGGCCGGATACGCCCATGTGCCCTTCGGCTCGCTCGAGAGCGTGATCGAGCGGAACGAGGAAGCCTACTACCTGGCGTTGCGACAGACCCAGGGCACGATTCGCACGGAGTCGCCGAACTGGCGACCTTGGCTGGAATTCTTCCTGGGGTCCCTGGCCGAGCAGGTGCGGAGTCTGGAGAAGAAGGTCGAGCGCGAGAAGATCGTGCTGGCTTCGCTGCCCGAGCTCTCGCTTCGGATCGTCGAGTTCGCCCGCCAGCATGGCCGTGTCACCATCGGCGGAACCATCAAGCTGACCGGCGCCAGCCGCAACACCCTCAAGCAGCACTTCCGGACACTGGTCGAACGCGGAACGCTGGACCGGCACGGCAGCGGGCGAGGGGTGTGGTACGACTTGAGGTGAAAGGGCCGAAGCGCCGGAAGGACGCCCGACCGCGGTGCCCGAACTCCCGTCAGAGCAGCGTGAAGCGCAGCCCGAGACTGATTTGCCGCAGTTCGTTGGTCTCGTTGTTCCGGTGGTAGTAGGGCACCATGGGGAGTCGGTAGGCTCCGAAGATCCCGAACGACGGGGTGAGTTGAACCCCCGCCCCCAGGTCCAGGAACACGGAATTCTGGTCGCCGGTGATGTCGCCGTCCGTGGTCGTGGAAAGGCCCGCCAGCGTCCGCTTGTAGGTGTACTGGCTGTGGAGGGGAATGTCCACCGAAGGACCCACGGAGACGAAGGCGAGACCGGGGAGGATGTAGACCTCTCCCGCGACGCCGAATGTCAGGAACTGGGAGACGACGGATGAATCGGAGCTGTAACTGACACCCAAGACGTCGCCGCTGCTCTTGGTGCCCCAGGTCGTCAGCTCGTATCCAGCGGTACCTCGCAGGGCGAGGTAGTCGCTCAGGGCGAGTTCCAGGGTGGGAACGGCCCGGATCCCGAACCCGAGCTTGCCGTCGATGTTGCTGGGCGTGTTGTTCGGGAAGGTGAGGATTCCCGAGAGATCCGCACCGACATTCGCCCCCAACGGGAACGCGGAGGAGGCCACGAGGGCCAGCAAGGGTAGGATGAGTTTCATCGGATTGGTTCCTTTTGATGGTGAGGTTCGTTCAAGGCAGCGTGAAACGGAGTCCCACGTTGATCTGATCCAGGTCGATGGTGAATCCGTCGGCTTCGTAGTAGGGGACCAGGGGAAGGCGGTAGCCGATCACCAGGGCGACCGATTGCGAGATCTGGTGCCCGAAGCCGAAATCGAGGAAGACCGAGGGCTGGTCGCCGGTGAATCGTCCGGAGCTCGTGCCGGGCCCGGTGGCGTCCACGAAGTCATCGGTGGCTTCGCTGTGCAGGGGAATGTCCGTCGAAAATCCCAATGAGGCGAAAGAGCCTCGGCGGGGGAAGTTGAACTGCCCGGCCATGCCCAAGGTCAGGAACTGGGTGTTCACCGAGTAGTCGTCGGTGGACCCGTCGGAGTTCACGAACCGATAGCCCCATGTCGTGAACTCGTAGCCGGCGAAGGCGCGGAGGTCGAAACGGTCGCTGACCGCGTACTCGATGGCCGGGACGATGCGAAGACCCAGACCGAGCTTGGTGTCCGTTCCATACTCCGGCCAGACCACGGGAATGGTGAAGACCCCGCCGACGTCCAGACCGAACCGCACGGGAGATTCGCCTTGGAGGCCCTGCTCGTAGGGTGTCTGGTACGCGAAGGAAGATGTCGCCAGCAGGGCGAACAGGAAGGTGATGCGCTTCATTCGAGAATTCCTCTCCGAGGGAGAGATCGCTCCCGAAGTCCGATGGCATCGGCCTCCACAGTTGGCGAGGCCTTGGAAACATGAATACAAAAACGGAGGCGCGACGTTGTCGCCGGGGTTTCCGGAAGCGCGGTCGTGATAGACGGAAAGCGTCAAATCATCGACCGTGCGCCGGTTGTGCCTGGCCGACCGTTCTTGTGCCGACCGGGGCTGCCAGAAAACGTCAAAGGCTTGGCGGGGGCTGCGTGGAATTCCGGATCGGTTCCAAAGCAGTTGCCGAAGTCACCATTTCCGCCCCAAAAAACCAAAATTTTACCGAAATCTGTCGTTTTTCAAGAAAAATCAACTTATCACAATATTTTAATTGATGTTCAATAACAGGGTTTCAATTTTATTTTCAGTATCGGACGATTCAATGAACTTGCCATTCAATGTCGAAGAGTTGAAAAGGCGGAATTTGCCAACCAGAGAAGAATCTGCTTTGGTTGTTCTCACCTTTGATCTTACCTATGATCTTTGGAAAGACTTTGTGAAGGTCAGCGAATTCATTGTCAATGTAATTGGGTTCTCTGGTGTAGATTTACCCTGCAACACATTTGTCAAGATTGTAATGGCAAATCGCGCCAGTTCTGAAAAGCTGGTCGAGTACTACCGCAAAAGGCTTCGCGACTATTTTAACCAAAATGAAATAGGTGGGGGGATTTTTCTTATTTGCGGGGAAAGATGGGCTTCAAACATTCCTATCGCGGGATAAACGGAAAAGTGAACCATGATCAGCAGTGAAGATAAAGACAGAGGGCGTCTGATTGGTTTGGCCAAAAGAGCATCTTCCGAGGAGGTTCAAAATCACTTGGATGCCTTTGATGGTCATAAAATCATCGTGGATTACGATGGGCAGGCGAGCGGCGAAGACGATTTCGATGCCGAAGAACCTGCTCCGAGGGGATTTTTGCATATTCCCGCCGAGACGGATAAGCCTTTTTACGATGGCCTTCGCGGCTAATGGAAGAGTCTATTCGTCAGACTTGATAAACTGCCCTCGAATAAGGGCTTTTGGGTTCGAATGGATGCCAAGATGCCGTAGACCAAAATCCCTCGAGTGCAAAGGCATTATAATTCTTCGGAAACGGAATTCCGTTTTCTTCTTACGGTGAAGTGATCGCCGTGAAGGGTTAGACAATCCAGTATATGTTCTAGTTCTTCAGCACTCAATTTGGACAAGTGATTGATGTGTCCCACAATAGAGTCAATGACGGACTCTCGCTCCTTGGAGGATAAGGCTTCTGGCTTATCTTTCATGTTTCGATTTCCCATCATTTAAAATCAATTTTGGATCAGATCAGATCCAGTGATCCAGCGTCTTTCAAATACAAGGAAAAGATCTACCTGACCATAGTTTCAAAAAATAATCTCAAAATAACTAGAATCGGATAACGCGATCCGAAATGATTCCATCAGCCAGTCACGAAAACGGAACCTTGGGCAGCGCCCCCGAAAAACGCTTGGCCTCCGAATTGGTTTACTCCTTGTACCGGAAGCCAAGTCGCTCCGGCAATAGAAAGCGCAAACCATGATCTCCTTGATTCTCACCTGTCTGCTTCCTCTGGCCAACGGTGCCGACATCGGCATCTCGGCCCAGGTGCAAGTCGCCCCCGGCATCGCGGTGAACCTGCACTCCGATTCCTACTACACGCAGCGGGACCACGACCGCCAGGCGAATCTGGCGCGGATCCAAGCGGACAGAGAAAGCGAGCAACGTCACCGCGACGACTACGACCGGCAGAAGGTCCGGGATCCGGGCAGCATCTACGTGTGGCGGGACACCCGCGAGGAGCACACCAAGGAGAGTCAACGTCTCCAGAACCAACAGGCCGCGCACGAGCAGGATCGCGCGGCCCAGGAGCAAAGGATCCATGCCGATGAAGACCAGGACCGCACCGAACACCAGCGCTGATCGGGCACCCCCGCCGGAAGGCGTTCTGACATCCGACGCAGATGCGTTGAAGGGGACCGTCCTGGACATCCGGGCGCCCACGCGGCGCTTCGTGACCTCCACCTTGCCACATTGGCAATGACAGCTTATGTCGTCCTTCTACCCACACGAAAGCGTGAGAAGCCAACAGAAGGGTGATTGTTCACCATACTGTTCAGGTGGAGCCCGCGATCACCTCGCCACGGCTGGGGTCCGGATGATCCGGTCCACGTTGTACATCAGGCCCAGCGTCAGGAGCATGATCCCCGCAACCACGCAGCCCAGGGTCTGGTAGTGTTCGAGGTGGCCCTAGGCGGTTTGCACCACGATCAGGCCCGCCACCGAGGCGGCGACGCCGCCCGCGAGTTGCTGCATGGAGGCGCTCACGGCCATGTAGGCACCGCGGTCGGATGGGGCCGGAACCGCGGAGGTCATGGCCATCGTCGAGACCATGCGCCCCGTGATGGCGATGAACATCAGGCAGCTGACGAAGATCACGAGTCCGATCGGCGTGGTCCCGAATCCGGTGTACCACAGCACGATCGCGCAGGAGAGGAGGGTGCTGACGGACAGCATCCGGAATTTGCCGACGCTGTCGGTCAGGCGTCCCAACAGCGGACCGGCGGCCATGGCGGCCAGGCCCGTGGCCATGTAGACCAGGGGAAGGCGGTCCAGGGAGATGCCCAGGTTGTGGACGGAGAAGGCGCTTCCGAAGGGCATGAGCATGAAGCCGCCGCAGGCCATCAGCATGGTGGCGGAAAAGCCCGCCAGATAGCGGGGATTGGTGGCGGTGGACAAGATGTGCTTCAGGGGGTGCCGGTGGGTGGCGCCGTCCAGGTGCGCGTCCAGCGGCCTCAGGCGCAGGACGATGATCACGCCCACCACCGCGCCCACGCCGGCGATCATCAGGAACGGGGCGTGCCACCCGAAGTGGTTGGCCAAAAAGAGGCCCACGGGAATGCCCATCACCTGGCTCGCCGCGAAGGAGCTCTGCACCACGCCCATCACGCGCCCGCGCATCTGCAACGGGAATAGATCGGTGA
>CAYXXL010000117.1:0-8528 GCA_964469025.1 uncultured Fibrobacteria bacterium | reverse complement strand
GGATGTCACGAAGACCTTGACGGGCGCGTGGTCCTCCACGGGGGGGGGCGCTGGAGTCGGTGCGACCACCGCAGAGGAGGGCGAATTCGACTTTCGGTTGGACTCCCCCTTCGAACGCGAGGCTTCCCGCTCCATTCCAGGCACCGACTCGTCCCCGGCAGCGGAGGAACTCGCGGTCGGATTCGGACCCGCCGGATTTGCCGAGTTTGGAGCTTCCGCAGCGGGCAGGGTGACGGGAGGCAGTCCGGAAGCATGGCGGTCGGAGAGTCCCACGAACCAGAACGCCGCTCCTCCCAGGACCAGCAGGGTCCCGATCGCGACAGCGATCCAGAACCCCGCACCCCGTCTCTTGGAACGCCGGGAGCTCGGTTCATCTTCGTCCAGCAAGGATGGCACGATGGTTTTGCGCGCAGGCCGGGGCAGGCCATGCGCCGGTGCCGTCGAGTGCCACGGCTCCAGCACCGGAAGTCGAGGTGGGGTGGCCGTCTTCCCGAACCAAGCATCGGTCTCTGCAGGTCTGTCGCTCCCGGAAGCCATCACCCTGGGGGCGGGTTGGGCGAACCAGTCCGCCACCGGACTCGCGGGCTTCGATTCCTCCCCGGAATCGTTCGCGGGCACCGCCGGAGACGGGGCGGATGCGGGAGGGGGCTGGCGCTTCGACGACCCGAACCAGTCCTCGGCATGGTTCGCCGGTTTCTGCTCCACGACGGGTGACTTGGGCGGTTCTGTCGGAGAGGACGCGGCCACGGGAGGGGCCTGGCGCTTGGACGAGCCGAACCAGTCCTCGACATGGCTCGCTGGCTTCGGCTCCACGACGGGTGGTTTGGGCGATGCCGTCGAAGAGGGGGCAGCCACGGGCGAGGCCTGGCGCTTCGACGAGCCGAACCAGTCCTCGACCGGTGCCTGGCCCGAAGAGGTCGGAAACCCCTGCGGCTGCACCGAGCTGCGACGGAACTCCCGTCCGGAAGGATTGGCCGAGGGCGTCACGATGGTGGGTTGGGTGGACTCCGTTTTGTGCGCGCCCATCCCTTCGTGGGGCCACTGGCCGACCGGGGGTCTCGGCGATTCGGGAGCGGCGGGTGTGGAGGGAAACTCATGGAAGATGGCCGCACGCAGAGCGTCGTTCTGCTCCGGAGCGCTGTCGGCGGGCTTCACCGACGCCCCTCCGGTCGATGGAGATTCCAGGAAGGCCGCGGCGAACGGACCTGCTTCGAGCCGGGTGGCCGATACTGGCGGCTCGGCGGCGGGTGGAGCCGGTCGGGGGTGGACGGTCCTGGACCCGGGGCCGTCGGTCAGCGGGATTTCCTCTTCCCACCGCAGGCCCGTGTCCATTTGCGATGGAGGATTGTCCTTGGCCGCCGGAGCAGGGGGGGCCACATCCCCCTCCAGCTTGGGAAGAAATCCCGAACTGTCCAGCTCCGCATCCTTGCTCCGGACCTCGGTCGCCGGCTGGCTGGTCAACGCGAGGAGCCATGCGTCCGTCGAGTATCCGTCCTGTTCCGGATCCTGGGGCAACTCGAAGACGGCCGGTTCCGCGGAAGTCAGGACAGGTGCGGGAGGGGTGGGAGCGGGCGGACTCCGATCGGCCCTGGGCGTCGGTGGTCCGAAGGAGGAGGACTCCCGCGAAAGCGCCCGCAGGGAAGAGGATTCGGATCCCACTCCCGGCAAGGGTGGCGGCAAAGGCGCATCGTCCTGCGCGGGCTGGTCCTGGCGACGCCCGTCGTGCCGTCTGGATTTGAGTTCCACCCTCGGGCCCGTGCGGCGGCGAGGAACGCGTTGGGCGGAAGATCCTTCGCCGGAGGGCTCCGGGGAACGGGGAACCAGGTTGGTGGCAGACAGAATCTGCGACGCCGACGCCGCGCTGGACAGTTCCGCGGGTCGCGTCCAAGCCGAGGACTGGCGCATCAGCTCGCGCGAATCGCCCAGCAGTTCGGCCTCGGTGCGGTACAGTCGCATGATGTTCTCCAGGCCGGCGCGCACGAGGATCTCGTGCACCTTCGAATGGGGCACCAGGATCCCCAGCCGACCGCTGCTCTCCAGCATGCGCCTGTTCAGGGCCACGAAGGCGTTGATGGAGTCCGAATAGAGATAGTCGATCTGGCCGAGGTCGACCACGATCCGGCGAGACCCCTTCTCCACCAGGCGCAGGGTCTCCTGTCGGAGACGACCCGCGTCGAATGTCTGATCCGCATCGAGATGGACGCCGAGGACTTCGAATACGCCCAATGTGCGAGTTTCGAATCTCATCTGTACGTCCCATGCGCCCGGCGGGGTTCGAACCCACAACCTTCGGCTTCGGAGGCCGACGCGCTATCCAATTGCGCCACGAGCGCGGAAGGCCGAGAAAGGTAGCACCGGGTAGGCATGTTTCTCAATGTCCTTTCTCCTCTCCAGTCAAGCAAACCCGACGGGCTTCCACCCGCCTGGAAAGGAAGCGAATTCCCATGTTGGAAAACCAGTCCGGGTCGTCCGTGGTGGTGTACTCCACCTTCCCGGCTTTTGTCAAGCGAGCATCCATCTCCGGGTGGCGGCGGAGCCAATCTTCCAGCCTCTCGGCCACCAATCCCCCCTGGGCGAGAATCTCCACCTCGGGGGGCACCATCCTGCGGATCCCAGACAATAGCAACGGGTAGTGGCCGCAGGCAAGGACAAGACGGCTGGGATGCCGCTCCAGGACGGGATCCAGGTATCGGTGCAGGAACCAATCCGTTCCCGGTCCTTCCAGCTCCCCGGCCTCCACCAAGGGTACCCACATCGGACAGGACTGCTGGAAAAGCTGCAGTCCCGGTGCCAACTTCCGCAGTTCCAGACCGAAGGAATCCGACCCGATGGTGGTTTCCGTCCCCAAAACGGCCACCTGCCCGCTGGCGAGAGTGGGTTCGGTCACCCCCGGAATCGCGCCGGGAGGAAGTCCGGCAAGCGCCTCCACGGACGGCCTCACCACGCCAAGGATCCGTCGGTCCGGGCGATGGGCGGGGAGGTATTTCCGCTGCAGGGTTCGCAAAGCACGGGAGGAAGCCGTATTGCAAGCCAACACCACCAGCGGGCATCCTTGGTCGAAGAGCCATTCCACGGCTTCCTGGGTAAAGCGCAACACGACATCCGGGCTCCTCGCCCCGTAGGGCGCCCTCGCGCTGTCGGCCAGGTACAGAAAATCGTACTGGGGCAAGCGTTCCACCATGGCGTCCAGTACGGTCAGACCTCCGAATCCAGAGTCGAAGACCCCGATCACGGATGCCAATGTAGTCCGGTCGGTTCCAAGCCGGGATGGAGATCCCCGTCGCCGCGAAAAGTCCATCGGACTCTCCAGAATCGGATTCTCCGTTCTTCCGTGCGGTGCCGTTCCCCGGAGAGTTAAAATGGGATGGTGATCGCCCTACTCGTGGCTCTGAGTTCCATGGCCTCCGGCACCATCCACAGGTGCGGGCTGGGAAGCCTCCCCCCGGGTTGGGTTCCGGGAACCCCGCTTCCCGAGAGCATCCGTGGAAAGAGCACGGTCTCGGCCCGTGCCCTGGCGAACAACATCAGTTTCCTGGTGACCGACCACTACATCATCTACTGGACCATGACGGGAACCCACCAGATCAAGGGCGGGACGGGAGGACTGGCCCGCGCCATATCGGCAGGAGACTCCGTGCCGGGATTGGTCCGTGCCGCGGCCACCGGGCTCGAGCACGCCTGGCACCTCTATGTGGACACGCTGGGCTATCTCCCGCCCAACCCGAGCTCCTACAGCGTCTTCTGGAACCGGATTCCTCCACGGGGCAAATATCCCGTGGAGCTGTGCTCCATCGGGAACACGGGCTTCACGAGCCAGTCCGGCGAGTATTTCGGCCTGACCTTCCCCCTGAACCAGTCGGCGAGCTCGATGCTTCTTGCGGCTGACATGCCCGGCTTCGGCCAGGACGGGTTCCAGAAGGACATCGACGGCACGGCGGACAGTTGGGATTACGGTACGCAATGGGCGACTGTCATGCAATCCACCGCCGCGCACGAGGAGTTCCACTCGGTCCAGTTCAACTACGACTACGGGCTGGACCATTTCCTCTTCGAGGCCTCCGCGGTGGCCATGGAGGAAGTGGCGGTTCCACAGGACCTGGACTACATCTACTTCTCCACCGAGCTGTGCCAGTTGAACACGCTGACACCCATGCTGTCCCCGCTGTTCAGCGCCGACTCCAACCTGTACTTGACCTATCCCCACGCCTGGTACGTGAAGCAGTTGGTCCAGGACTTTGGACAGAATCTGCTCAGAAGGCTTTGGGAACAGCGGAAGGCGAATCCCGGCCAGGGGATCGAGACCACGTTGCGCACCGTGATCTCCGCGAACACGAACGTGACCTTCGACACCACCTTCGAGAGATACTCCCTCCGGCTCGGGCTTTCGGGACGGCGCTACGCCTGGGAAACCCCGGGATTCGCTTCGTTCGCGGACGCCGGCGTGTTCACCACCCTTTCGGGAACGCTCGAGGCGGGCGGCGTGGCCGGTGCGGTTTCCCTGGACGCCGGACAGATCCAGGATTGGATCGACACCTCCGCCACATCCGTCGGAGACCGCATCGTGGACTGGATCCCCGACGCGGGTGCCCTGCTGGGGCACGCCTGGAAAGCGGGTCCCGGGAACGGATGGGAATGGTTGCGCGGGTCGGTGCGGCAGGCGCCCTCCACCACCCGACAGGACGTGTGGGGGTTGTCCAATGCCGGCCCCACCGCGGCGTTGCGCACGGTTGCCACCAGCGAGAGCTCCCACTCCTACCTGTGGACCTCGACAGCCCCGGCAAGAACCCCCCTGACCGCGGGGACGAGCCTGACCTGGTCCCAGGCGGACGGCTCCACGCTCTCCGGCACCTCCTTGGCAGACACCTCCTGCACGCCGCTTTTGCACACCGACATCTGGAAGCCCGTCGCCACCGAAGATCCCTTCGCCTTCTCCATCGTGGGTCGCAGCACCGGCCACGCCTTCGTCCTCGAGGACGCCGACCGGGTCCTGAAATTGAAGGGTGCAACCCTCACCGTCCCCTTCGTGGGCATAGGAACGGCTTGGGTCGGACGCGGCGACGGCGTCTGGACCCGGATCACCCCTTCGGTTTCGGGCTCCAACTCTTCCTTCCCCCTGGTGGCCGCGAACGACACGCTGGACCTGACCACCCCCTTCCGCATCCTGGCCGCGGGTGGCAGCGCGCCACCGAGCCTCGTTCTGCGCCCCTACCCCAATCCCTCGCGCGCCGGGAACGGCCTGATCTATTTCCCCATCAGCGGCGCGACGTCCGGTGCCGCGCTGGAGATCCTCTCCGCGGATGGAACGGTCGTTCGCAGATTGGAGGCTTCCCCCGGACAGTCCATGTTGTCCTGGGATGTCAAGAACACCCATGGTCGTCGCGTCCGGCCGGGGGTCTACTGGTACGTCTGGCGGGGGGTGTCGGGTGCCACCCGAGGCGAGATCCTGATCGCCGATTGATCTAGATTCCGCGGGATGGACAGGTTGCACAAAGTCCTCGAGGTCGTCCCCTTCGGCAGCGAGGAGGAACCGTGGTGGCTGGCTTGGACGCCCCAGCGGAAATCGGCCCACATCCAGGACCTTCGGAGGATGAACCATGGGGATGCAGCTTCCGGAAGACTTCAGAGAGTTCTTGAGGTTGTTCCGTGTCCATGGGGTCCGCCATCTCCTGGTGGGAGGGTGGGCGGTCGGGCTGCACGGTAGGCCGCGAGCCACCCAGGACCTGGACGTTTGGATCGAAGTCTCTCCGGACAATGCCCGTCGCGCCTCGCAGGCCCTGGCCGAATTCGGATTCGATGCCGGGGAGGATCTGTTCCTGGATCCCGGCACCATGGTCCGCATGGGTGTTCCTCCGTTGCGGATCGAAATCCTGAATACGGTTTCCGGTCTCGAGTTCGAAACGGCCTATCCCGGGAGCATCGAACTGGAGTTGGATGGAGTCCCGGTGCGCATCCCGTCCCTGTCCGACCTTCGCCGCAACAAGAAGGCGGCGGGGCGCCACAAGGACCTCGACGACCTGGAAAACCTCCCGATGGTCGGGTAGGCTTCCGTGGACGCCGGACTTGGGGAGAATGCCCGCGTCCGCGAGACAAGGCCGATCCAGGTTCTACCTTAGCCATCCTTCATGAGACCTGACGCGGAGCACATCCGCAATTTTTGCATCATCGCCCACATCGACCACGGCAAATCGACCCTCGCGGACCGCCTGTTGGAGAGCACCCACACCTTCGCCAAGCGCGAAATGCAGGAGCAGCTCCTGGACTCCATGGACCTGGAGCGAGAGCGCGGCATCACCATCAAGTCCAAGGCCATCCGCCTGGTGCACGAGCACAAGGGACAGGTCTACTACCTGAACCTGATCGACACCCCCGGCCATGTGGACTTCACCTACGAGGTGTCGCGCAGCCTGCGGGCCTGCGAAGGCGCGATCCTGGTGGTGGACGCCACCCAGGGCATCCAGGCGCAGACCATCTCCAACCTGTACCTGGCCATGGGCGCCGACCTGGAAATCCTGCCCATCCTGAACAAGATCGACCTGCCTTCGGCACAGCCCGACCTGTTCGCCAAGCAGGTGGGAGACCTCATGGGGGTCGATCCCGACTCGATCCCGCGCGTGTCGGCCAAGGCCGGGATCGGGATCGAAGCCTTGCTGGAGAAGATCGTCGAGGTCTTCCCCGCCCCCAAGGCCGAACGGACCCTTCCGCTGCGGGCCTTCGTGTTCGATTCCGTCTACGACTCCTACCGCGGCGGCATCGCCTACGTGCGGGTGGTGGAAGGCACGCTGAAGAAGAACGATCGCCTTCGCTACATGCGCTCGGGCGGCGAGTACGAGGCGGTGGAGATCGGGATCCTGGGCCGCGGCCGCATCGCCTGCGAGGAGCTCTCCGCGGGCGAAGTGGGCTACATGGTGGGCAACGTCCGGAATCTGTCGGACATCAAGACCGGAGACACCCTCACCAACCTGGCGAACCCCGCCCGGGAACCGCTTCCCGGCTACCGCGAGGTCAAGCCCATGGTGTTCGCGGGGCTCTACCCCGTGGACCCGGACGACTACTCCGAACTGCGCGAATCGCTCGAGAAGCTCCAGCTCAACGACAGCGCGATATCGTTCGTGCCGGAAAGCTCCGGGGCCCTCGGCTTCGGGTTCCGCTGCGGGTTCCTGGGCCTTCTGCACATGGAAGTCGTGCAGGAGCGGCTGGACCGCGAATTCGCGATGAACATCATCACCACGGCCCCCGGCGTCGAATACCATGTGACAAGAACCGACGGCGAAGTCGTTTTCGTGGACAATCCCTCGCAGCTTCCGACGCCCAACTCGGTGGAGTCCATCGCCGAGCCCTGGATCAAGGCGCAGATCTTCACGCCCAGCGAGTACATCGGGAACATCCACAAGCTCTGCCAGGAGAAGCGCGGGGTGTACCTGAACACCACCTACGTCTCCGAAGAGCAGGTGACCCTGGACTTCGAGCTGCCCATGGGCGAGGTCATGTTCGACTTCTTCGACCGGCTCAAGAGCGCGACCAAGGGCTACGCCTCGCTGGACTACGAGACCATGGGCTACCGCGAAGGCGACCTCAACCGGCTGGACATCCTGCTCAACGGCGATCCGGTGGACGCGTTTTCCGTCATCATCCACCGCGAGAAGGCCTTCTTCTACGGCAATTCCCTCTGCGAGAAGCTGAAGGAATTGATCCCGCGCCAGCAGTTCGACATCGCCATCCAGGCCGCGCTCGCCAACAAGATCATCGCGCGCAGCACCGTGAAGGCGCTGCGCAAGGACGTCACCGCCAAGTGCTACGGCGGCGACATCTCGCGCAAGCGCAAGCTCCTGGAGAAGCAGAAGGAAGGCAAGAAGCGGATGAAGTCCATCGGATCCGTGGACGTGCCGCAGGAGGCGTTCCTGGCCGTGTTGAACATGGGGAACGACTCGTAGGGGCGATTCATGAATCGCCCCTGCGAAATCGTCCCTGCGCAGGTCAGGGTGGGGGGATCGTGGCGTTGCGGATCTCGGTCAGGAACTCCATGCTGTCCTGGAACTGGCGGTAAACGCTCGCGAAGCGCACGTAGGCGACGTCGTCCACCGGCTGCAGTTCCTTGATGACCAGCTCCCCGATCAGACTGGACTGCACCTCGTGGGAGCCCAATTGCTGGAGCAGGGACTCCACCTTGTCGGAGATGGCCTCGATCTGCTTGACGGAAATGGGCCTCTTCTTGCAGGCGAGGTTCAGCCCCTTGATGATCTTCTCGCGGTCGAACGGCTCGCGACGGCTGTCCCGCTTGACCACCTGGAGTTCCATGCTCTCGATGTACTCGTAGGTGGTGAATCGCTTGGAGCAGGAGAGGCATTCCCGCCGCCTCCGGATGGCGCGCCCATCCTTGGCCGAGCGGGAATCGACCACTTTGTCTTCAGGAAATCCGCAGTAGGGGCAGAGCATGGCACGCAAAGATAGGCGGGAAGGTCGGAGGTGGGCCTGGCGGTCGCATCTCCGGTGCGAGATCGTCAGAGTCCAGGCGGCACCGCCAAGACGGC
>CAYXXL010000116.1:0-8545 GCA_964469025.1 uncultured Fibrobacteria bacterium | reverse complement strand
CAGTCCGGAGGAGGTCGCCGTGACCTTGATGGGGCCCGCAGCGGTGGAGGTCTTCAAGAGGATGCTAGCGACACCGGCGACCGCGTTGGTGGGATTGTTCCCGATCCACTGCCCCGACCCGCCGGTGATCGAGAAGGTGATGCTGTTGGCCGCCGTGGGGACAATGGTTCCGTTCGCGTCCAGAACCTCCGCGTTCACGATCGCCAGGTCGGATCCGTCCGCCAAAAGCGACATCCCCGCCGTGTCCCAGACCACCTTCATGGACGCGGGCGTACCCGGAGTCTTCACGGTGTCCGCGGCCACCACGGAGCCCCCGATCAGCCCCTCGGCGACCAAGGTTCCCGCCTGGAAGGATTTGATGCCGGTGAAGGTAAAGGGAGAGTGGGTGAAATTCTTCCCCGCATCCGGACTCTGCGTCGCCACCACGCTCCCGTTCAAGCTCAACCGCACCTGTGCGCAATTGCTGTAGACGTGGATGGTGGGGGTGGAATTGGCGTTCCAGAACGAGGCGATGTGGACCATGGGCCCCGACGAGACGCCGGGGACGACGAGGGACGGATCTCGTTGGCTCTGGTAGAAGTAGAACGAAAACTTGGGGATGCGAAAGAGGTCCACCACCCCCGATTCGATGATGGTCGCCGTCCCGTGCAACATGGTCTGGTAGTCGTCGTACGACCACAGTGCGTCGCCGGAAAGCCAACCCAGGGCCATGTTCTGGTTCAGGGAGTTCTGCTGGTTGGCCACCTGCACCAGCATGGCGGCTTCGCCGTCGCTGCGGAGGACCCTGGACGTGCTGCTGTCCCCGCCGTAGTTCCAATCGCCGTATTCGCTCATCATCACCGGTCGGCTGGAGGGAGCACCCTCGGTGCGGGCACCGGATTGTTCGGTGGGAGTCCAGACGCCGATGTCGGCGCTGGTGTTTTCTCCCGCCGTGTACAACTGGCCTCCGGGGTATTCCGCCTGGGCGGTCGCGTTCGCGGTGGTGGGGTAGGTGGTGTTTCCGTCGCTACCCTGGCTTTCGTTGTGGACGACCTCCCAGAGCACCACCGAGGGATGGTTCCTGTAGTCGCGAACCATCTTCTGGATGTCGATGTAGGAATTCGCCCAGAAGGTCGCGCCGCTCGGGGAATGCCATCCGGGGATGCAGGCCATCCCCAGGATTCCGAGCTTGTCGCAGGCCTTGACGAATTCGATGGAGTTCACGTAGTGCGACATCCGCACGAAGTTGAAGCCCGCCTCCTTCAACCGCAGGGCGTCGCGGTACTGGCCGGAGGCGGGAACCGCATTCCCCACGAATGGATAGTCCTGGTGCCTGTCGGCGCCGCGGATCCGGACGTGTTTCCCGTTGATGGCGAATCCGGTCCGGTCGAATTGGATGGTCCGGATGCCGATCTCGTTGGATTGGGTGTCCGTCACGGTTCCACCGGACGACACCTGCGTTTGGAGGTCGTACAAGTTCGGGGCGTCCGGACTCCAGAGCTGGGGACTGCCAACCAGGATGCTCTGCGCGAAGGAATAGGTCGCGCCCGCGGCGAGCGTCTGCGTGGAACTCGCGGAACCCGCCACGCTTCCGGAAGGCGAACGGAGCGTGGAGGTCACCGTCACCGAGCTGGCGGCGGTGGATTCGTTGCGCACATGGGTCTTGACCTGCACGGTGGCCGAGGCCGTGGACACCGAGGGGAAGGTGGCGAAGACGCCGCCGCCACCGGGAATTTCTTCCAGGATGGGGTCGGTGAGGTGGACCGGATTGGAGACGTCCAGGAAGACGGGCCGGTAGAGGCCGCCGAAGTAGTCGAAGTCCGGGTACTGGATGCCGGGCCCGAAATTGGGGGAATACGTGTTGTCGAGCCTGGCGGCGACCACGTTGGTGGACCCGTAGACGAGATCGTTGGTGATGTCCACGGTGAAGGGTGTGTATCCGCCCAGGTGGGTGATCTTCAAGGTTCCGTTGATCCACACCTGCGCGGTCTGCATGGCGGCGCCGAACTGCAGGTGCACCTTGCGTCCCTGGTAGGAGGCGTCCGGCGTGAAGGACTTGCGGTACCAGCAGGGACCCACGTAGTACTTGGGTCCCAGGGTCGATTCCACCTGCACGGTGTGGGGCAACCGGACCGATGTCCAGGCCCCGTCGGAAAAGGAGGGGGCCTGGGCGTTGGTGGCGTCCCCCTTGAGGAACCTCCAGCCGCCGTTGAAATCCACGATCTGCCCGGCATCGGCGGCCCCGACCAGCCCGATCGCGGATGCGAGCACCGTGGAAATCAGCCGGACGATGGGTTTCCCGTGTTCCATGACGTTCGCGTCTCCTCGATGCGTCCAACTTCCCGCATCCGACCATCGACGCCGGACCAGGCACCATCGCATCCGGGGCCACCACCGGATGCTGTTGCGGAATCTAATCGGACGCACCCCGGAACGCTGGCCGTTCCACGACGAACGGAGCCCCCACCTCACCCCCATTCCCCCTCTCCAACAAGTGGAGAGGGGGCTCGGACTCCTAGGCGAACGCCTTCACGTAGGGCAGCCCCCGCGCAACCACCTCCACGTCCGGAAGACCCGCGACAAGTTCCGACGTCGCGTCCCAGGACCCCGTCAGGAACTGCTGGCGTGGCCCCGCCGGAACGGTGGACGCGAAGACCTTGCTGCCCGCGCGGACCTGGTCGGCTTCGATGTCGACCACCACCTCGAGCGTCGGATCGGCTTCCACCAGGGCCTGCAAGGCCTCGGCGTCGGCGACCGAAACGTGGACGCAGGGGAAGCCCATGGCCACGGTGTTGCCGTAGAAGATCTCCGAGTAGCTCACGGCCACGACGGCGCGGATGCCCCAGCGGTAGAGCGCCTGGGGGGCGTGCTCGCGGGAGCTGCCGCACCCGAAGTTGGAATTGGCCACCAGCACCTTCGCGCCCTGGAACCCGGCCTGGTCGAAGGGGTGCGGATGCCCCTTGGCCTTGTCCTGGGCGCGGTCGTCCTCGAAGACGTGCTCGCCCAAGCCCTCGAAGGTCACGCAGCGCAGGAACCGGGCCGGGATGATGCGGTCGGTGTCGATGTCGTTTCCGCGCACCGGGACGGCACGGCCCGATATGGTCTTGATCCGGCTCATGGCGCGGCTCCTTTGGACAGGATTTGACGAACGTCGGAGATCTTCCCCTCCAGGGCGGCGGCGGCGGCCATGGCCGGGCTCAACAGGAGCGTCCGACCGCTGGGCGATCCCTGGCGACCCTTGAAGTTCCTGTTGGAAGTGCTGGCGCTGATCTGGCGCCCGGTCAATTTGTCCGGATTCATGGCCAGGCACATGGAGCAGCCCGCCTGGCGCCACTCGAACCCGTGGGCCAGGAACACCTGGTCCAGGCCTTCCGCCTCGGCCTGCTTCTTCACCTGCTCCGAGCCGGGGACCACGAAGGCCTTGATGCCCGCCGCCACCACGCCCCCGTGCAGGCGCGCCACGTTGGCGGCCTCGCGCAGGTCCGAGATGCGCCCGTTGGTGCAGGACCCGATGAACACCACGTCCACCTTGGTGCCGGACATCGGCTGTCCCGCCTGGACGCCCATGTACTCGTAGGCCTCGCGGATGTTGGCCCGCTCGGATTCCGGGAAGCTCTCCTCCGAGGGGATGGATTCCAGTACTCCTACGCCCTGGTCGGGACTGATCCCCCAGGTCACGGTGGGCTCGATCTCCTCGGCGTGGAACTTCACCACATCCGTGTAGGCGGCGTCGGCGTCCGATGCCACGGACTTCCACCACGCGACGGCCTTGTCCCAGGCGGCACCCGCCGGGGAGTATTCGCGGCCTTTCAGGTAGTCGAAGGTCGTCTGGTCGGGATTGATGTACCCGCAGCGGGCACCGCCCTCGATGGCCATGTTGCACACGGTCATGCGCTCTTCCATGGACATCGCCTCGATGGCGGATCCCGCGAACTCGTAGGCGAATCCCACCCCGCCCTTGGCGGTGAGCTTGCGCAGGATGTGCAGGATCACGTCCTTGGCATGCACGCCAGGCTGCAATTTTCCGTTCACCTCGATGCGCCGCACCTTCAGGCGGCCCATGGAGAGGGTCTGGGTGGCCAGGACGTCGCGCACCTGCGAAGTTCCGATCCCGAAGGCGATGGCGCCGAAGGCACCGTGGGTGGCGGTGTGGCTGTCGCCGCAGGCCACGGTCATGCCCGGCTGGGTCAGGCCCAGTTCGGGGGCCACGATGTGGACCACGCCCTGCTTGCCCGATCCCGGCTGGTACAGGCGGATGCCGTACTGTTCGGTATTGCTTTCGATGGCCCGCATCATCTGCTCGGCCAGATCGTCCTTGTAGGGGCGGCTCTGGTCCTCGGTGGGCACGATGTGGTCCACCGTGGCCACGGTGCGACCCGGGTATGGAACCGGGAGATCGCGGTCGCGCAGCATCTCGAAGGCCTGGGGGCTGGTGACCTCGTGGATCAGGTGCAGCCCGATGAAGAGCTGGGTCTGCCCGCTGGCCAATTGCCGCACCACATGCGCGTCGAACACCTTGTCGTAGAGGGTCTTGCCCATCTCAGCCTCCTGGAACCGGGCGCCGGCATCGGCAGCGGTCCTCGATATCCAACCTACCGGCAACGAGGGCCGCTGGGCAATGGCGGCGTTCACATGATCCCCATGCGCCCCGCGCATACCTCCCACGGATCGCCGCGCGGATAGTAGTATCCCAGATCGATGCGCGCCCTTCCGCTCCACGAAAAGCTCTCCGGTCTGGTCCGGATCGGGGTCGCCCTGAATTCCATCCGGGAGCTGGACACGTTGCTGGAGATGGTCGTGGGCGAAGCCATGGACCTCTGCGCCGCCGACGGCGGCACGCTGTACCTGGTGCAACAGGGTGCCTTGGCCATCCACATCACCCGAAACCGGACGCTGGAGGCCCGGTTGGGCAAGGACGGAATGACCCACCTCTACGAGAAATTCCTCCTCCCCATCTCCCGGGACAGCATGGCCGGCTTCTGCGCGCTCACCGGGCAGTCCCTGAATTTCCCGGACATGGACGACCTCCCTCTTGGAACCCACTTCCGCCACAACAAGGCGCTGGACCGGCGTGCGAGCTACGACACCCGCTCCCAGCTCACCGTGCCCATGCACGACCGCTCCGGCAGTTGCGTGGGGGTCCTGCAACTGGTCAACGCCATGGAGAACGGAGTCCCGAGCCCGTTCAACGGGGAGGACGAGGCACTCCTGCAGGCCTTCGCGGCCCAGGCGGGCGTCTCCATCCAGAACGCCCAACTCGACGACCTCCTTCGCAAGTCGCACCAGGAAACGCTCTTCCGCCTCTCGTCCGCCGCCGAATATCGCGACCGCGAAACCTCCAACCACATCAAACGGATGAGCCACTATTCGCGTCTGGTCGCGATGCGCATCGGGCTGGATCGCGCCGAAGTGGAGAGCATCTTCCAGTCCGCCCCCATGCACGACGTGGGCAAGCTGGGAATCCCCGACCGGATCCTCCACAAGCCCGGCCGGTTGGATCCCGCCGAGCGGACGATCATGGAGTCCCACGCCCTCATCGGGTCCAGGATCCTGGAGGGCTCCGACGTCCCGGTCGTGCGCCAAGCGGCGGTGGTGGCCCTCACCCACCACGAAAAGTGGGACGGCTCGGGCTACCCCAGGGGCCTCGCCGGACGGGCCATTCCCCTGGAAGGCCGGATCGTGGCCCTGGCGGACGTGTACGACGCCCTGTCCAGCCGACGGTGCTACAAGGAGCCGTGGCCGCAGGAGAAGGTGATCGAGTTCCTGAGGGAGCAGAAGGGCCGCCACTTCGATCCCGATCTCGTGGACAGCCTGATGGATTGCCTGCCCGAGGTCCATTCCATCATGGCGAACCACGAGGACACGGACGAGGATTTCCAGTTGCTGGAGTCCGCGGCGCGCCCGCTGATCCAGGCCGCCGAACCCTAGGCCCGAAGCCGAGGGATCCCCGGGGCGGCGGCGCGTCAGCTTCCCGGCTTCTCCTTGCCCATGGCCGAATCCATCGCGGCGATCGCGGTGTCCATGCTCGATTCCAGCATCCCCGAGAGGGTGTGCACCACCACCGGCTCGTCCGTTCCTTCCAGGCTGCGCCGCAGATCGAACTCGCGGCCCCAGAGAACGGCGTTGTCGGAAAGGCGCACGAAATCCATGCGCAGGTCCAGGTGGGCGTAGCGGAACGGCGGCTCCACCTGCTCCTCCAGGGCGATCACCCGGCCTTTGAGCTCGTAGTCCGGCTTGTCCTCCTCGTACTGGCTCTGCACCGACCGGAACAGGTTCGATTCCAGGAGGTGCCTGCGGACCATGTCGCTGACCACGTGGTCCGGGCGGACCGCCCAGCGGTCGTAGGGGCGGTAGCGGATCTCTTCGGCGGAGGTCCGGTACGCCAGTTCGGACCGGAGGTAGGCCTCCCCGATCTGGAAATTGCGGACCAGGACCGAGGCGGGCCACGGGTTCCGGCCCTGGTGCAGGAGGACCCCATCCGGAACGTAGTCCAGGACGTAGTAGCGGTAGTCGGCCACCTTGCCGAAGAAGCATCCCGACAGGCAGGCCGCGGAAAGAACAAGAATTGTCCCCGATTGGCGGTGTCTCATGGTTGCGCCTCCTCTCCGGAACGATCCCTTCGCCGGGACCCAAGCAGCGCCGCGGGGTTGTCCCGGATGCTCTGGCTGAAGTCGGAGAGGTTGCGCATCGTGATGCTGAGGTCTTCCAAGGTCCGGTAGACGTCGCCTTGGGACCGGCCCAGCATGAGGTCGGCGCGACGCGCGACCTCCGAGATGGCGCCCGTGGCGGTGTCGATGCGGGCCATGGTGCGAGCGGGTTCGATGGCGGCCATCGTGCTGTCCACCTTCCGGGAAGTCGATTCGACGTGCCCCATCACCTCGGAGACCTGGCGGTCCAGGTGCATGGCGCGGAACGACCCCGCCATCGCGGACAGATCCCGGGAGGTGCTGCGAAGGTCCAGGAGGATGGAATCGACCTGGACCTGTCGCCGTGTCCCGGTGAGACTGTCCAGGTTCTGCATGACCATGGCGCTGGTCCGGGCCACGGTGTCGAGCTTGTTCACGATGGCATCCGTCACGCTGGGCCTGATCTCCAGGACCGTGCCCGACGTGGCGCGTCCCGCCGCGGGATCTCCCGGCACCAGCTCCAGGTACTTGAGGCCGGTGATCCCGAAGATCTCCAGGGTGGCCGTGGCGTCCTTGTACACGGGTGCGGAGCGGTCGACATCGATGTCCACCAGGATCCGTTCGGGATCCTTGGGATCGAAGGCCATGCCGGTGATGCTCCCCACCTCGATGCCGCGCAGCAGGACCTTCGCACCGCTGGAGAGGCCGTAGACGGACCGGCTCTGGAGTTCGCAGACGAGGGAAATCCGGCTGCGCAGGAACCGGGAACCCAGGAGGGCCACCACGGAGAGGACCGTCAAGCCGAGACCGCAGGCCAGGAACAGTCCGGTCCAGCGCAATTGGGAAGGTGTCGAGTTCACGAGTGGTCGCTTGGCGTCACGGGAGGGTCTCCCAGGTGGAAGGTTTGGGGTGGTCGCCGGGGTCCACGCGGCGCGCGAAGAAGTCGCGCACGCGCTGGGGGCCCGTCTCCAAGGCGTCCTGCAGGGTTCCCTCGAAGAGAACGGCGCCCTCGTGCAGATACAGGATCCGTTGGGCCAGGAGCTTGATGGACTCGATTTCGTGGCTGACCATCACCACGGTCAACCCCAGGCTCTGGTGGAGCTCCAGGAGCAGGTTGTCCAGTTCCCGCGCGGTGAGCGGGTCCAGCCCCGCGGAAGGTTCGTCGCAGAACAGGATCCGGGGCTCGCGAACCAGCGCCCGAGCCAGGGAGGCGCGCTTACGCATTCCGCCGGACAGCTCCGCGGGCATCAATCCCCAGGCGTCCCCCATCCCCACTTGCGACAGGCGCGCGCGGGCGAGTTCCTCGGCGGCGCCCGACGGATCGATTCCGTCCAGGACCATCGGGAGCATCGTGTTCTGGCCCACCGTGAGGCTGGTGACCAGGGCACCGTCCTGGAAGAGGACGCCCAGGCGGCAAAGCGCCTTGTCCGCCTCGGGACCTGGAACGGAAAGGTCCGCTCCAAGCACCTGGACATTTCCAGACCAGGGCCTCTCCAGCCCCAGCACGTTGCGCAGCAAGGTGGACTTTCCGCTTCCGGAGCCGCCCAGGATGGCCCGGATCTCCCCGGCGACCACGTCCACGGAGACGTCCTTGAGGATTTCGCGGGTCCCGTAGCCCGCGCGGAGGTGCCCCACGGAGAGGACGGGGCCACCATCGGACACTTTCCGTCCGGAATTCGCTTCCGGGTTCAAAGGTACAGCACGAGGGCGAAGACGCAGTCCGCGACGACGGTCCAGAAGATGCCCGCCACCACGGTGTCGGTGGTGGCGCGCCCCACCGCGTCGGATCCGCCGTGCGTGGCCAGCCCGTTGCGGCAGGCGATGAACACGATGATGGCGGCGAAGACCGCGCTCTTCAGGACGGTGTAGAGGACGTCCCTGGCCTGCACCGACTGCACCAGGATCTGGAAATAGACCGATGGCGAAAGTCCCAGTTGGAA
>CAYXXL010000115.1:0-8625 GCA_964469025.1 uncultured Fibrobacteria bacterium | reverse complement strand
ATCGTGGGCACGGACATCAGCTCGGCCGCCCTGTTCCTGGCCATCGCGGGGCGCTACGACTCCCTCGCCATCCGTCGGGGGCTCTCGGACGAGCGTCGCGGTCGGTATTTCCGCGAGGAGGGATCGGTCTGGGTCCTCTCCGACGAGATCAAGTCGCGCGCCAAATTCCGTCGCTTCAACCTGATGGATTCCCTCTCTCCCCTGGGCCAGTTCGACCTGGTGCTGTGCCGCTACGTGGCCATCTACTTCCAGGAAGACTTCAAGAAGGACCTGTTCCAGCGCATCGCCGGCACGCTGAAGCCCGGGGACCCGCTGCTCCTGGGCGCGACCGAGACCCTGCGGGGCCTTTCGGACGAGTTCGAGATCCGGATCCACAAGAACTGCACGGCCTTCGTGCGCAAGGCGAGGAGGTGACCATGCGAATCCTCTCGATCGACGACTCCAACTCCATCCGGCACGCGGTCCACAAGATGCTCGACGTGATCGGCGCGGAATTCTTCGAGGCCTCCGACGGACAGGACGGCCTGGAAAAGCTCGACCAGATCGGCCCGGTGGACCTGATCCTCCTGGACATGGAGATGCCCCGCCTGGACGGAATCGGCTTCCTGGAGACGGTGAAGAAGGACCCGCGCTGGAAGGACATCCCGGTGATCGTGGTGAGCTCCATCGCGCAGCGGGAACGGATGATCAAGGCCATCCAGGAAGGCGCCAAGCAGTACCTCACCAAGCCCTTCACCTCCGAACAGCTCCTGACGAAGGTCGTGGACGCGCTCGACCTGGACGGGGACCTGTGATGGAAAGGGAGGAGGTCTTCCGCCTGCTCCTGCGGGAGGACGTGGGGCTTCCCGCCCTCCCGGAGGTGCTGACCCGGCTGGATCGGCTGCTCCGCGATCCCGACGTGGATCTTCGCACGGTGGCCGATCTCGCCTCGTCGGATGCGGTGCTCGCCGGGCAGATCGTGCGCATGGCCAATTCCGCCTACTACTCGCGCGGTTCCAGCCACGTGTCCGGGCTGGCCGCCGCCATCCATCGGATGGGATTGCGCGCCCTGCGCGGCCTGGTCTACGCCTTGACCCTTCCCCGCTCCTTCCCCCGCGACGGCGGCTTCCCCTCGCGGCTTCTGTGGCGCCACTCCTTGGCCGTGGCGGCGCTTTCGTCGGAAATCGCCGGCTTCCTGGGTCTGGAGCAATCCCTTCGCGAGGAGGCATGGCTGTGCGGCCTCGTGCACGACATCGGAGCCCTGGCCCTTTCCACCGTGGCGCCCCAGGAGTATTCCGAACTCCTGCGCCAGGCGGCGGTGGCGGCCAGGTCGGCGAACTGGACGGAGTACGATTTCACGGGTCTGGAGCGTGCGAAATTCGGAACCGACCACGCCGAGGTGGGAAGCGTGTTCCTGCGGGAGATGTGGCGCCTGCCCAGCCCCATGCCCGAGGTGGCGGCGCGCCACCACGATCTCGCCTTCGCTCCGGACTTGCCAGATGGCGTGGAGCGAAGCACCATCCATCTGGTGCATGTGGCCAACGGAATCTGTTCCGGATTCGGCGTGGACTGGAATCCGTGCGAGTCGGGAAGGAACGCCTTCCGGGAATCGGCCTGGGAAGCGCTGGGTCTGGACCTGGGAAAGGTCGAGGATCTGGTGGCGCGTGCGAAGACAAGCGTGGATCTTGCCGAGGAAATGCTTTCCGGAGGAGGTTGAGTTGGATCTGCCCGTATTGGACAAGGAGGCGTCGCTGGTCCGGCTCGATGGCGACACCGAACTTTGGAACGAGATCCGCGAAATTTGGCTGGAAGACATCCAGAACCTGCTCGGCGCGGTGAGGACCGCGCTCGAGGCCCGGTCGTCGGACGGGTTGCGTCGCGCCGCACACGCCATCAAGGGCGCCTCGGCCAACGTGGGGGCGGTGCGCATGGCCGCCGTGGCCCGGGAAATGGAACACGCCGCCATGGACGCCGACTGGGAAGCGCTGGGGGCGGCGATGCGGACCTTGTCCGCCGAGACGGATTCCGCCAGGACGGCGCTTTCCGCGCGATGACGGGCTTCCACCAATCCCGCGTCCTGGTGGTGGACGACGAGAGGACCAACCTCCGCCTCCTCTCGATGGTCCTGCGCCAGGAAGGACATCTCGTGGATTCGGCCCCGGACGGTCCCTCCGCCCTGGAGGCCGCCGCCGCGAACCTTCCCGACATCGTCCTCCTGGACATCATGATGCCCGGGATGGACGGGTTCGAAACGCTGGGACGCCTTCGCGGCGTGGAAGGATGCCGAGGCATCCCCGTGATCTTCCTCACCGGCTTGGAAGACCTGGAATCCAAGCTCCGCGGCTTCGCGATGGGCGCCGTGGACTACGTGGTGAAGCCCTTCCACCTGGAGGAGATCCGGGCCCGGGTGCGCATCCACCTGCAACTGCGGATCGCGCACAGGGAACTCGCCGAGGAGCGGGGAAGGAGGCTCCGCTCCCTGGGGCGGGCCCAGCGGGAAATGATGATCCGTCCCGAGGAGATTCCGGACGCCAGGTTCTCCGTCCACTACCGGCCGGCCCAGGAGGCCGGAGGCGATCTCTACGACGTGCTGCCGCTGGGGGTGGGGATCCATGGATACATGGTGGCCGACGTCTCGGGCCACGACGTGGGAACGAGCCTGGTGGCCACGGCGGCCAAGGCGCTGCTCCACCAGTTCGCCGGCCCCATCTACTCTCCCGAGGAGACGATGCGCCTCATGAACGAAGCACTCCACGGATGGCTGCAGCCGGGACGGTTCCTGACCGCGAATTTCGTGCGCCTCAACCGCAACACGGGCATGGTCCGCGCGGTCTCGGCGGGCCACCCCGCACCCCTTCTCCTGGAGGCGGCCTCCGGCAAGGTGGTTCCATTGGCCAGCGAAGGCGACGTCCTGGGTGCCTTTCCGGACGCGAGGTTCGGAAAGGTCGAACGGGCGGTCCGAACCGGCGATCGGGTGGTGATCTACACGGACGGGCTCGTGGAAGGCGAGGGTCGAAGGCCGGGCGGCATCGGCGCGGGACTGGAAGCGGCCCTTTCGGAGATAGGCGCGTGCCCCCTCGAGGAGCTTCCGGCACGGCTGGCGGACAAGCTCGCCGGAACTTCCCGGGACGACGACGTTCTGGTGCTTGCATTCGAGGCCTGATGTAAGGGAAACTGGTGGATTCCAGGAGGAGACGATGATCCGAACATCGGCCACGGGGGATGGGACCACGGTGGTCCTCGAGGGAAATGTGGGTGTCGAGGAGATCGCCGACCTGCAGAAGGCCCTGGATGCCGCGAAGGCCGGAGGCGAGGTGGAGGTCGAATTGGACTCCTGCAATTCGCTCTCCTCTTCCGCCATCGGTTCGCTCATCGCCTGCCACAACAGGCTCGTTCCCGAAGGGATGCGCCTGCGGATTCGGGGAGCGAACGAGGACCTGCGCCGTCTCCTGAAACTGATGGGCCTGGACCGGCACTTCGAGCTGGTCTGAGGAGGAGCGATGGAGAACGACGAAACGCTGCAGATGTTCCTCGAGGAGGCGCACGACCACTTGCGCGACATCGAGTCCGACCTCCTCGGGATCGAGACCGAGACCGGTCCGGCCGACTTGGAACGCGTGAACAAGGTCTTCCGCGGCATCCACTCCATCAAGGGGGCCGCGGGATTCTTCGGGTTGAATCGCATCAAGGAACTCTCCCACTCGATGGAGAACCTGCTCAACCGAATCCGCAACCTGGAGATCCTGCCGAATCGCCGGGTGAGCGAGGCCCTCCTGCGCTCCGCGGACGTCCTGTCCGCCATGGTCGAGGACCCCCACGGCAGCGAATCCGTGGACATCGAGCCGAGCCTCGTCCTCCTGGGCGGGGTGCAGGAGCCTGTGGCGAGGGACACGACTCCGACGCAGATCCTGGACGAGATGGGCCTGCCCGTGTTCATCCTCCCGGCCGACGAGCTGAACCTGGCCCGAAAGGGTGGAAAACACCTGTTCGTGCTGCACTTCGACATGGTTTCGGATCTCGACGGGAAGGGGAAGACCCCCTTGGACGTCCTGCACGACCTGGAGAGGACCGGCCTGATCGTCGACGCCAAGCTTTCCCAGGACACCCGTGGAAACCCCGTGGGCTCGGCTCGATCCCTCCCCTTCCACGTCCTGTACGCCACGGTCCTGGACTTGGAGATGACTTCGCTCCTCACCGGCCTGGAGCCGCCGAGGATCCATCCCCATCCCGCCGTCCCGGAGAAGCGCCCGGTGGAGCACGCGGCGGTCGTCGCGGCTGGAGCCCCCAGGCAGGCCGGGAGGAAACCGCCCAAGGCGGATGCCGCCAAGGCGTCCAAGAAAGCGGAATCCGCGCCGTCGATTCCCGCCGCGGACCCGGTCGCGAAGTCGGCGGATCCGTCCGAGGCCCACCAGGCGCCGACGACGGATTCCGTTCGAACCTCGCCGGCACCTTCCGCGTCCAGCAGCCTGCGCGTGAACGTGAAGGTCCTCGACCGGCTGATGACTCTGGCGGGAGAACTGGTGCTTTCCCGCAACCAGATGGTCCAGAAGGTGTCCAGCCGCAGCCTTGCCGACATCCAGGCGAGCTCCCAAAGCCTTTCCCTCATCATCTCCGAGCTGCAGGAAGCGGTGATGAGCACCCGGATGCAACCCCTTTCCATCGTGTTCGGGAAGTTCCAGCGGCTTGTCCGGGACCTTTCGGCGGAAGTGGGCAAGGAGATCCGGCTGGAGGTGGAAGGCGAGGACGTGGAACTCGACAAGACCGTGATCGAGTCCATCGGGGATCCGCTCACGCATCTGATCCGCAATTCGGTGGACCACGGCATCGAGCTCCCGGACATCCGCGAGCGGAACGGGAAGCCCCGCTTGGCGGTGATCCGTCTCCACGCCTTCCACGAAGCGGGCAAGGTGGTGATCGCGGTTTCCGACGACGGCCGCGGCATCGACACGGGAGCGGTGCGCGAGAAGGCCCTGGCCCAGCAGCTCATGGACCCCCAGACGCTTTCGAAGATGACGGAGAAGGAGCTGATCAACCTGATCTTCCTTCCCGGCTTCTCCACCGCCAAGAAGGTGACGGACATCTCCGGTCGCGGCGTGGGGATGGACGTGGTGAAGACCAATTTCACCAGGCTCGGCGGGGTGATCGACGTGGAGAGCAAGGGCGGGAAGGGCACCACCATCCGCGTGAAGCTCCCGCTGACGCTGGCCATCATCCCGAGCCTCATGGTCTCTGTGCAGGACGAGACCTACGCCGTCCCGCAGGTCAACCTGGTGGAACTGGTCCGCATCCCGGCCCGGGAGGTGCGCAACCGCGTCGAGCGCATCGGGGACGCGCTGGTGATGCGCCTGCGTGGACGTCTGCTGCCGCTCCTGCGGCTTTCCGATGTCCTGGGCCTGGAGAAAAAGGCCTTCGCGGATCCCAAGACCGGGGAGATCAAGCCCGACAGGAGGCGCCTGGTCGAGGACCGCCGGGGTCCCGTGGACAGGGAGACTCCGGAGGAGCGGGAGAGGCGCGGCAACGCCGACCGCAGGTACCATTCCTCCAGCGCCGTCAACATCGCCGTGCTCAACTCGGGAGCGTTCCAGTACGGGCTGGTCGTGGACCGCCTGCACGAATCCGAGGAGATCGTGGTCAAACCCCTGGGCAGGCACTTCCACGGATGCCAGTGCTACGCGGGAGCGACCATCCTCGGCGACGGCCGGGTTTCGCTGATCCTGGACGTGGTGGGGATCACCCGGCACATGGATCTGCGCGACGCCGGGGTCGGCGACCGTCCACCGGACGAGGAGGCGCGGAAAAGACAGAAACTGCACGACGCGCAGTCCATGCTCCTGTTCCGCGTCGCGGACCAGGAGCAGTTCGCCGTGCCCCTGGCGCTGGTCCTGCGGCTGGAGGTGGTGGGAAAGGCCTCCATCGAGGACATCGGGGGGCGCCGCAGCACGCAGTACCGGGGCGGAACCCTTCCGCTCCTGGACCTCTCCGGGATTTCCCGGGTCCAGCCGCTGCCCGACCAGGAATCCTTCTTCGCGATCGTGTACTCGGTGGGCGGCCGCGAGGTCGGTCTGCTGGCGTCGCAGATCGTGGACATCGTGGAGTCCAACGAGGACTTCGACGAGACCACGTTCCGCCAGCCCGGCATCCTGGGATCGACCATCTTCCAGTCGCACACGACGCTCCTCGTGGACCTGTACGAAGCGGCGAGGTCCGGTGTGCCGGGATTCGCGAAACCCGCCCCGGTCGCCCGCGGCAAGGGCCGCCGGATCCTGGTGGTGGACGATTCGCCCTTCTACCGGCGGCAGATCGCCGGATTCCTGCGCGAATCCGGCCACGAGGTGCACGAGGCGGAGAACGGGGACGACGCCTTCTCCAAGCTGGAGACGATTTCCGGCATCGACATGGTCATGACGGACATCGAGATGCCCGTCATGGACGGACTGGAACTCGCCCGGCGCATCCGGTCGCACCAGGGCATGAAGAACCTGGCGGTGGTGGCCGTGTCGTCCCTTTCCGGCGAGGAGGCCATGCGGCGCGGACGCGACGCGGGACTGGACGGGTACATCGTCAAGCTCGACCGGGAGAAGATCCTGGAATCCGTCGAGAAGTTCCTGGTCCACGGGAGGTGCTGAAGATGTCCAACGGCGAAGATTCCATGGAGCTCACCGTCTTCACCGTCGGCGACCTGCTTTGCGCGGTGGAAAACTCGGAGGTGCGCGAGATCTCGGGCCTGCGGCACGTGACTCCGGTCCACCACGCGGCGCCGCACGTGCGCGGCGTGGTGAACCTGCGCGGACAGATCATGACCGTGATGGACCTGGGAGTCCGGCTGGGGATGGGCCCGGTTCCCGACGACCGCAAGTCCCGCATCCTGGTGGTGTGCACGGGCGAGGAGGACGTGGGGCTGCTCGTGGACGGCGTCGAAGACGTCCTCTCGGCCCCGTCGCGGGACGTGGAAACCCCGCCGTCCAACGTGCGCGGCGTTTCCGGGGCCTTCTTCCGGGCCGTCCTGAAGAACGGAGACGACCTGGTCTCGATCATGGACCTCGGACGCGTCCTGGCGGACGACTGAGGGCACTTCACCCCATCCCGGGGATCTCCGGATCGGGAAGGATGCCCGCGGGCCAGAAGGCGTAGCGGCCTTGCTCGTGCAGGATGCGCAGGGCCCCGCCCACCAGGTGGAAGGAACCGAAGGCGAAGACGTCCTTTCCAAGGCGCTTGGCGTCCTGCTGCGCCTGGAGGAACGCCTGCGCGAAGGTGCCGTGCGCGATGGCGTCGGGGAAGGAGTCCGCGATGGAACGAGGGCTGGCGGCCCGGCTGACGGAAAGTGGCGCCAGATGGATCTTCGCGACCAGGGGAGACAGGATCCCGAGCACTCCCCGCCAGTCCTTGTCCGCCATGGTCCCGTAGAGGAGGACCGGTCGCGAATTCCCCAAGGACATGGCCGTTTCCCGGGCGGCGTCGGGATTGTGTCCCACGTCGAGCACCACCTCGGGATCGCCGGGGATCCGCTCCAGGCGGCCCGGCCAGCGCAGTGCGTCCAGACTCCGGCGGATTTCGTGTTCGCCGAGCGTCCTTCCCAGGAAGATCTCCGCGCAGGCGCTGGCCAGGAGGAGATTGCCCGGTTGGGAGGCTCCGGGCGGCAAGCCCGGAACCGGAATCGTCCGATCCGGATCGGGCAGCACGAGGCGGCCGCCGCGTTCCGCCGCCAACGCCTCCAGCGCCTCCAGGAGGCGAGGTCTGCGTTCCAGCGTGGCCAGCACGCCCCCCGGTCGCAGGATCGCGATCTTTTCCGCCCAGATCTTCTCGACCGTGTCGCCCAGGAACTCCATGTGGTCGAGGCCCACCTGGGCCACCGCGCAGACCTCGGCGGGAAAGGCCGTGGTGCTGTCCCAACGGCCGCCCAACCCCGTCTCCAGGACCACGGCCTGAGCACCGTTGCGCGCATACCACAACGCCGCCATCGCGGTCAGGGTCTCGAAATAGGTGGCGCCCGCCGCTTCCGCGTGCGGTCGCACCTCCTCGAACAGGTCCGCGAAGGCATCTTCCCCGATCGCCTCTTCCCCGACCACGAGCCGTTCGCGGACGCAGACGAGATGCGGGCTGGTGAACAGACCGGTCCGGAGTCCCGCCTGCTGCAGGATCCGGTGCAGATAGCGGCAGGTGCTGCCCTTTCCGTTGGTCCCCGCCACCTGCACGCAGCGCAGCGGTTCCTGGGGGTCTCCCAGCCGCGCGAGCAGGTCGCGGGTGGTTTCCAATCCCGGGCGCACCCCGCGGCCGATGCGACCGAGGAGCGCCGCGAGCGAAGTGGAGTACCGATTCAGGCGCCGTCGTCCGTCAACAGCCGCAGGAACTTCGCGATCCACGCCTTGAGTTCCTTCCGGGGAACGACATCGTCCAGGAATCCGTGCTTGAGCAGGAATTCCGCCCGCTGGAAACCGTCGGGAAGCGCTTGCCGGATGGTTTCGCGGATCACCCGCTCTCCGGCGAACCCGATGAGGGCCCCCGGCTCGGCGACGATGGCGTCGCCCAGCATGGCGAAGCTCGCGGTGACTCCGCCCGTCGTGGGGTTGGTGAGCACGGAAACGTAGGGGATCTTCTCCTGCCGCATCCTTCCGACGATGGAGGCGGTCTTGGTCATCTGCAGGAGCG
>CAYXXL010000114.1:0-8676 GCA_964469025.1 uncultured Fibrobacteria bacterium | reverse complement strand
TTGCAGCTCGCCGTCGACGAGGGGTGGTCCCAGGATCTGGATGAACGCATCCAGAAGGCGACCTCCCGGGCCACCAGCGGGGAGAGGCCACTGCTGCTCGCGGCCAACTCCATCGAGGATCGGAAACGGGGCAACTACGACTCGGCGATGATCCTGGCCAGGGCCGCCAAGCGCCTGGGCTCCGACGATCCCCGCATCCTGGTGAACTACGGAAACGCGCAGTTCCTGGTGGGGCACTACGACAGCGCGACCCTGGCCTACGAATCGGCCCGGCAGGGTCGTTGGGGCAACGGTCCGCTGCTCTACGACCTGGGCCAATCCATCGCCTACCGGGGTCGCACGGACAGCATGGGACTCCTGATCGGGAACGCGTCCCCCGTGGCGCGCTACCGGATCAACCTCGTGGGCGACCAGAACACACGCGCCTTCCAGACCCTTCCTCCCAACCGCGCCGTGATGGATCCGGAATTGGGCACCCGCCACATGTGGTGGCACGTGCTGGACGACTACCGGAACCGCCGCTGGACGGTGGACCGCTGGGACCTGCAGACGGGCCTGCTCGACCTGCCACCGCTGATGCTCCTGCCGTTTTCCGTCCTGTTCCTCGTGTTCCTGATGTGGTGGGGTGCCAGGCAGGAAAGGCGCAAGGTGCTTTTCGAGTGCCGCACCTGCGGCCGGGTGATGTGCCGACACTGCCGCAAGGGCATCCACTGCGTCCAGTGCTTCCGGAGGCTCTCGGGCATCGAGGAGGTGGACCTTCGCAACCAGCTCCTGGAAAAGATCGAGCGGGAGGCCCAGAGTCGGCGACGCCTGCTGCAGCTCGCCATGGACCTCGGCCTGCCCGGAACGGGACGGCTGATGGCGAAACCGACCTTCGGAACCTTCCTCCAGGTCTTCCTGCTGAGCGCCAGCCTGGCCTACAGCCTGAACCTTCCCAACTTCCTCACCCTCTATCCCGATTCCGAGACGTTGATCGGGCAGGACTTCACGCTGGGCATCCTGGTGGTACTCTATGCGTTGGGGGCTCTTCAACTGGTGCGCGGACTTGGCCGCGACGCCACAACCGCCCTGAAGGAGACCTGAGGTGGCACAGGCCCTGAACGGACAGCTTCGGGACTTCTCCCTTCCGGACGTCCTGCAGTTCATCCTGCAGCAGCGCAAGAGCGGTCGCCTGTCGCTGACCTACCACCACCAGCGCGCGGAGGTGGGGATCTCGCGGGGGAACATCAGCCACATCGACGTGGACGGTCGCAACGTGGAGACGGTGATCCGCGACTGGCTCCTGTCCTGCGGCCGCATGAGCCCCGACGAACTTTCCGGGGTGGAATCCGTTTCCAGGTCCATGGACAGGAGCATCCTGGAGACGCTGGTCGCCAAGAAGTTCATCTCGCCGGAGGAACGCGCCGACTGGATCCAGATCGTGGCCGAAGACCTGGTGTGCGATCTCTTCCAGTGGTCCGAAGGCGCCTACGAGTTCAACACCGAACTGCCCGCGACCATCCTCCGCGGCGTGGGCCTGAACCTCTCCACGGAAATGATCACGATGGAGGGCATGCGTCGGCTGGACGAATGGCCCCGCCTGCGCGACCGCCTGGGATCTCCGGGAGTCCAGGTTTCCATCTCCCAGATGCCGTCCTCGATCGCGGAACTGGGGCCGGAAGCCATCATCCTGCGGCAGCTGGAGCTTTCGTCGTCCGCCCTGACCCTGGAAGACCTGGAGAAGAGGGTCCCCTTCGGGCGCTTCCGCCTCTACGACACCTTGGTCGCCTACGCCGACGAAGGCTACGTGACGTTGCGCCAGGACGGGAAGGCGTTCGACTCGCACCTGGAGGTCCCCGAGGACTTCGAGCCGGTCCACGCCAGTTCCTCGGCGGTACTGCTGCTGGGTGGCGCCGTCCTCCTGATCACCGCCTTGCTGCTGAACTGGATGGTGGGCACGGCCATCGGCCACCTCGCCTCGGTTCCCGAGCACGGGTTCATCGGGGCGGAGTCGCGGTTCGAGGGACTCAAGCTCAACACCGCCGTGGAGCGGTACCGCTTCCTCACGGGAGCCTGGCCCACTTCCCTGGACAGGGCGTCCACGGAATTCGCGCTCAGCCGAGGGGAGCGCGCATCCAGCTTGGGAGTGGATTACGGCTACAGGACCGGACCGAACGGCTACACCCTGTGGCTCAGGGACGAATCCCCGGAGCCCGGAAAGGCCGAGCCGTGAACGAGGAAGCCACCATCCAGGTCCAGCCCCTGGCCGACCTTCTCGATTCCCGCCAGGATCTGCGGGAGATCCTGGCCAACAACCTGAGCCTCGCCCATGCCTGCCTGCTCCTTCGCCGCGGGGAATCCGACGCGGTGGAAAAGGCCCTGGACCTGGCGCTGCGACAGGCCGATCCCGATTCCGCGGTGGTCGCGGAGTGCATCCGGGTGGAACTCCTGCGACTGGCCGGCGAAATCCCGCAGGCGCTGGTCCGCGCCGAGGCCTTGGCACGCGCCCGACGGTTCCACCCCGTCGCGGCCCTCTACCTGCGAAACCTCTTTCCCCTGGTGGACCCGGCGCACCATATGACGGATTCCGTCGTACACGAGGTCGGACCCGACACCCTGGGCGCGGAGGAAGTTCCCGAGAACCCCGCAGCGGATTCCCAGGCCATGGAAGCGCGGCCGGAATCCGTCCAGGAAGCCGACATCCCGCTCGCCTGGTCGCCCATCGCGGCCGACCCCGGCGTGGTCCTGCTCAGGCTGCGGTCGCCGGACGGCGTCCGCGAGCGCCGTCGGGAAGAGGTCGCCATCGGGGCGCTGGAGAACGCGGCCCTGGCCCGCGCCGGACAGGTGCTGGAACGCCTCGGATTCGGCGAACTGCGGCACGCGGCCTTCGAAGGTTCGGTGCGCAGCGTCCACGCGTGGAACCACGGCGACCGCAGCGCCTTGATCGTGATCGCCGCGGGAGGTTCCGCATCCCTCCTGGCCGCCCGGTGCACCAAGGCCTTCCAGGAGCCGTCGTGAACGCGCCCAATGCAGGCACCATGCCCTGGACGACGGATCTCGACCAGATCTGTTCGTACCTCACTTCCGTGCGCATGGACCTGGCGGGCACCGGAGGCAAGGGCATAAAGGGCGCGGCCATCCTGGACGGCGACGGACTGGTCTGGGGGCTGGGAACGAATTCCTCCTCCGCCTTCCTGGACAACGCCCCCCGCGCCCTGGGACAGCTCCAGGAAAGCACATGGCAGTCCCGACGGGATGCCCGACCCGACCCCGATTTCCTCCTGGTCCAGGATCCCGAGGATTTCGTCTTCTGCAAGAAATTCCTCGGTGGCTACTACGTTGTGGTCTCGGGCTCGCGGGGGAGCTTCGAGCTCTTCCAGGGACGGATCGACCGCTGCGTCCAGATGGCCGAGGCCGCCCTCAAGGAACGGAAACAACCATGATGCACAAGGCTCTGGAAACCATAAACCGCACGCGCGGCGTCCTGGGCAGCGCCCTGGTGGGCACCGACGGCATCCTCATCGCCGCGGAGATGGCCGATCCCCAGACGGCCGACCTCGTGTCGGCCCTGGCGGCCTCGCTGTCCGACATGGGCGGGAAGCTCGCCGAAGCCTGCGGCGCGGGTGCCGTGGGACAGATCCTGCTGGAAGGGGAAAACGGCAAGGTCCTGGTGCTGTCCGTCGCCCTGGGTTGGTTGGTGGTGCTCACGGCCCCCGACGTCAACATCGGGCTCGTGCGGGTGGAGATGCGCCAGGCCTCCAAGGCCATCGGCTAAGGAGAGGCCATGGCTTCCATCAACTACGCCACTCGCGAGATCTCCTGCAAGATCGTCTACTACGGTCCGGGACTTTCCGGCAAGACCACCAACCTCCAGATCATCCACCGCAAGATCCCGGCGGAGACCAAGTCGGAGATGGTGAGCCTGGCGACGGAAACCGACCGGACCCTGTTCTTCGACTTCCTGCCCCTGGACCTGGGGTCCATCAAGGGGTTCGCCACCAAGTTCCAGCTCTACACCGTGCCGGGCCAGGTGTACTACAACGCCACGCGCAAGCTGGTGCTGCGCGGAGTGGACGGCGTCGTGTTCGTGGCCGACAGCCAGCGCGACAAGATGCAGGAGAACCTGGACAGCCTGAAGAACCTCCAGGAGAACCTCAAGGAGTACGGCATCGACCTGGGTTCGGTGCCGTTCGTGCTCCAGTACAACAAGCGCGACCTTCCCGGCATCGCCACCGTCGTGGAATTGGACCAGCAGATCAACTGGTTCAAGGTTCCCTGCTTCGAGGCGCAGGCCCACCAGGGGATCGGGGTGTTCACCACCTTGAAGGCCATCGGCAAGATCGTCATCGACACCTTCAACGCGAAGTACACCGCCCGCCAAAGCAGTCGTCGCCCCTCTTCGATTCCCGACACCCAGTCCACCATCCCGCATCCGGCACCCGTCCAGGGTTCGACGACCGCCGCTCCTCCTCCTCCAAGGCCGACCCCGCCGCCGCCGGTTCCTCCCCCGGCTCCACGCCCGATCGCCCCACCGGTGATGCCGCCACCGCCCATGCCGCCGCCGCGGCCCCAGCAAACGCCGCCTCCCATCCAACCCGCCATGCCCAGGCCGCAACCCTCGGGACCCGTCGGTGCCCCCCAATTCACCGGGTTCTCCCCGCCACCTCCGGCTCCCGCCACCCCTTCCCTGCCCGGACTCCAGCCTGGATTCTTCGCAGGGCAAAGTGGCACCCTCGCGGGTGGCACCCCCCAAATTTCCGTCGCGCCTTCCCCCGGTTTGATGGACCCCATGGCGCCGCCGCCCCCCGCGCCGATGGCTCCTCTGCCCGGGCTCACGGGATTCGAACCGCCTCCGCCGCCGTCGCGGGGATCGGGCCCCGGTTCCGCCGCCGCGGCCACCGGAGCCGTTCCCAGGAATTCGGAAACCAACGCGAGGAAGAAGAGCCGGCTCGACGGCACCTTGGACCCGTCCGACCTGGACGCCGAGATCGCCCGCTACGAACGCGAATTGTCCGAGCAGAAGGCCGCACCGCCGCCGCCGCGCATGGACACCGGTCGGGTGGTGACCACTCCCAACGTGAACCCCAACATGGAGGGCACCGATCCCCTCGCCTCCGCCTTCCTGACTCCGGAGGAGCTCTCGCGATTGCAGAGTCCGGACTCGTTCCCCACGCGCCGGATGCCGCTCGGCCCCGGACAACAGTGAGCACCCGATGGCCAACTACATCCTCTACAAAGAAGACATCGACAGGCTGAACAAGGTGTTGGGACACCTCCTGTCGTCGGCCAGCGCCACCTTCGTCCTCCTGGTCCACAAGGACGGCAACCTGCTGGCGAACCAGGGATACACCAAGGCCTTCGACACCACGGCGCTTGCGGCCCTGGCCGCTGGATCCTACGCCGCCACCCGCGCCATCGCCCAGATGATCGGCGAGAACGAGTTCACGGTGCTGTTCCACAAGGGGCACACCGACAACATCCACATCAGCCTCGTGGACGAGGACTGCATCCTGGTGCTGGTCTTCGACGATCGCACCAATCCGGGTCTGGTGCGGCTGGAGAGCGAGAAGGCGATCAAGGGGGTCAACGTGATCCTCGAGGACATCCGCCACAACGAGTTCACCGATCTGGAATCCGCCCCGCCCAAATCCGACTCCGTCGGGCAGCAGATGGAACGCCTGTTCCCCGGTTTGTGACCCGCTTCGTCGATGTGGTGCTGGCCAGCGGCCAGTCGCCCCTGTTCACCTACGCGGATCCCGCGGAAGCCTTTTCGCCGGGCGATCTGGTCCGCGTCCCCTTCGGGAGGCGCACCGCGTTGGCGCTGGTCCTGGAGAGCCACGGACGGGTCCCGGCGTTTCCCGTCAAGGACGCGCAGGACCGCGTCCTGGAGGGGCCGTGGATCCCCTCCCACGTCGTCGACCTGGTCCGCTGGATGGCCGACTACTACCTGTGCGCCCCCGGCGTCGCCGCGGGTCCGGTCTGGAGCTGCGCGGGAAATTCCACGCTGGTGGGCCTGGGACTGGGCGCGCGGAAGGCGCGCGCGCGAAAGCCGGTCGTGGGCGGCCTGGTGTCGGAATCCGTCACCGCCCCCGGTGCGCCCCCGGGGATCGTTCCGAGCTCCGAACAGGCGGCTGCGGCGGGACGGATTTCGCTCGCCGTGGCCGAAGGCGGTTTCGCGCCGTTCCTCCTGCGCGGGGTCACGGGGTCCGGTAAGACGGAAACATTCCTGCTGGCCGCACGGGAAGCGCTTTCGAGGGGTCTCCAGGTCCTGATCCTGGTCCCCGAGATCGGTCTGACCCCGCAGACCGTCCGCCGCACGGCCGCCTTCCTGGGGGAGCCGGTCGCGGTGCTGCACAGCCAGCTCTCCGAATCCGACCGCGCCCGCGCCTGGATCGCGCTTCGCGAAGGTTCCGTGCGGGTGGCGCTGGGTCCGCGTTCGGCCCTGTTCGCCCCTCTGTTCAAGCCGGGATTGATCGTGGTTGACGAGGAGCACGACGGGTCCTACAAGCAGTCCGGCGACGCGCCGCGGTACCAGGGCAGGGACGCGGCCGTCTGGCTGGCCCGCCGATGCGGGATACCCGTGGTGCTGGGATCGGCGACCCCTTCGCTGGAAACCTGGAACAACGCGGCCACGGGCCGCTACCGGCTGCTGGAACTCGCGAGCCGCGCGCTGGGCGCGGCGCTCCCGACGGTGGAAATGGTGGACCTGCGGGCCTCGCGCAAGGCATCCGGCGGAGCCCTTTCCCCCAGGTTGAGACAGGAACTGGCAGAGGTGGCCAGGCGCGGGGAGAAGGCCGTGATCCTGCACAACCGCAGGGGCTGGGCGCCGCAGGCGTCCTGCCTGGACTGCGGAACCGCCCTGGAGTGCCCCCAATGCCCGGGACTTCGCCTGACCTGGCACCGCCGGTGCCTGGTCTGCCACCACTGCGGGCATGTGCAGGAACCGCCCAGGACCTGCCCTTCGTGCGGATCCGGCACCTTGGAACCCCAGGGTTGGGCCATCCAGAGGGTGGAGGACGAAATCCGTCGACTGCTCCCGGACATCCCGGTGGTGCGCCTGGACCGGGACTCCACTTCGCGGCGGGGAGGCCACGAACTGGCACTGGCCCGCTTCCGGGAGAGGGGCGGAATCCTGCTGGGCACCCAGATGGTCGCCAAGGGCCACGACATCCCGGAGGTCACCCTGGTGGGCGCGACGGACGCCGACATCGGCGCCGCCGTCCCCGATTTCCGTGCCGACGAGCGCACATTCCAGCTCCTGTCCCAGGTTTCGGGTCGCGCGGGGCGGGCCGGGCTTCCTGGAAGGGTCCTGCTGCAGACGCGACGGCCCGGAGACCCCGTGCTCGCCGACGTCGCCGCCCACGACTTCCCCTCGTTCGCGCGCCGGGAGACGGAACAGAGACGGATCCTGTCGCTCCCCCCCTTCTCCAGGCTGGTCCTGGTGGAGGCCTCCGGGCTCGACGCGTCCGCGGCCTCGGGATGGATGGAAGCCCTGGCACGGGCGCTGCGCCCTCGCCTCGGCGCCGGACAGGAGGCCCTGGGCCCCGTGGACGCCCCCATGGCGGTGGTGGCGAGGCGGCACCGCTTCCACCTCCTGTGCAAGGCTTCCCCGGATTCGGCAAGCGCGCTCAGGCGCGCCGTGTCGGAGACGATGGCCGGGCTCCCGCCCCCGTCGGGGGTCCGAACCCTGGTGGATGTGGACCCCCAGGATCTGCTGTGATCTTCCCGGCCTGTCTTTGGATGCTGCTGGAGGCCCAAGCCTCGGGGAAGATCGATTCCGTGCACGTGGCCGAACCTACCCCGGCGCGGCTCTCCCCCGCCCTGGATTCCCTGCGCGGGCGGCCCCTGGACCAGGATACCGTGCGGAACTGGATGTTCCACGCCGTCGACGCCCAGGTATCCAAGGGATTCCTCGCGGCCACGTCCACCGCGAGCGCGGTCGTCGCCACGGATTCGGGAACCATCCTGGACCTGGAGGCCGCCGCCGGCCAGAGGTTCTCCTGGGGAGCGGTCCGCGACGGCGATTCCACCCGCATGGACTCCCGCGTCCTGACCCGCCTCTCCGGACTCGGGCTCGGGGAACCCGCGGATCCGGCTCGCATGGAGGACGCCATGCGACGGATCTTGTCCACGGGGTACGTGGACCAGGACGCGCCGCCCCGACCGCTCCGGGAACCCCGGAGCGCCCTGGTGGACATGGTGGTCCACCTCCGCGACCGGCCAGCCAGCACCATCGAGGCGGCCGGCGGCTGGACGGAGGGGAGCGTTTCTTCGGGATACGTGGAGATGCACCTGGTGGACATCCTGGGCACCGCGCGCGACCTGGACTTCGGGATCTCGCAGGGAGCCGCCGGCCTCCAGGCCCACGCCGCCTGGAAGGAGCCGTGGATAGGACCCCTGGACCTCCAGGCCCGCGTTTCCGGGGACCTTTCCGCGGACACCTTGGCCCGGATCCTGGAAGGGAACCTGGACCTCGCGTGGACCAGCGCCGACGGCTCCACCACCCTTCTCGGTGGCCTGACCGCGGCCCAGCGGGTGGAGCGCGAACCCGGAGACACCGTCTTCGGCGTGGAAGACGACGAGTGGGGAACCCGCGCCGGGCTGGATTGGAGTTCATCTCCCCCACCGGCTTGGCCCATCTCGCTGTTTTCCGTCTCCAGCCTGCTCCAGGCCGTCCAGGTGGTCTCGGACACCGGG
>CAYXXL010000113.1:0-8704 GCA_964469025.1 uncultured Fibrobacteria bacterium | reverse complement strand
CAGGCCCGGCGACCGGACGGCCTCCGATATCCTGGAGGGAAACATCCAGCACCCTCGGCAGAAATGCGTTCAGGCGGGAGCGGAGGGTGTCCAGGGAGTAGAACCGCAATCCGCGGCCTGGCGGATCCATGCGCAGGATGCGCCGGCACAGCGGGTCCAAGCCGGTATCGGGCAACTGCGACCAGGTGGGGAAGCGGACGTAGTTATTGGAGTCCAATTTCCATTGGATGTCGTCCGCCCTGTTCACGGGGTCCTGCGGCAGGAGGAAGAGATCCCAGCCCTCCGCGAATTCCCTTTCGTCGGGGCAGCCCCGAGCTTGAAGCCATGCCCGTTCGGCCTGGCGAACGAGATCCGCACCCAGGATTTCGCCGTAGGGCACGCCCCAGGCGGCGTCCAACGTCGTGTCGCGCAGATCCGGATTGCGGTGGGCATCTCCCCCGGACAGCGGCAAGGCCCCAGGTCGGACCAGGACGAACCGCTCCAGGCGCGCCCCCCCCTCCACCCGCCCGGAGAAGTCGCGGACCAGGGAATCCGCCCAGGCCCGCGACCGGCTGGAATCCGCGTGCGGCCCGCGTTCCATCCACACCCCGATCTTCCAGGCCGTACCCGCGCCCCAAACGCATTGCGCCACCAGCAGCAGAAAACCCAGTCCCACGACGCCTCGCTTGCTTTTGAACGGAAATCATGGTAATCATTTGAGCAGGAAGGAGCGTCCCGGTCGACATGAGCGACATGAACATCAACACCAGCCTCCAAGGCTACCAAGCCGCCCAAAGCTCCCTGGACGCCCGCGCGGCGCGCATCGCCCAAGCCACGACCCAGGCCGCGAGCCAGGCGGGGAATCCCAAGGCCGCCGGGCCCGCCACCGACATCACGTCCGACATGGCGGGGATGAACACCGACCGCCTCGCCGCCGCCTACAACCTGAAGGCGATGAAGGTGCAGAACAGCATGCTGGGCGAGGTTCTGGACATCCTGAAGTAGGGTCTCCGCGCGGACCCTCCCGGGCCGGGTTCCGCATGGAGAGGTATTTTGGGCGGATCCTTCTTCGACGGGAACTGTCATGACGCCCAAGCCTCCTCTGCATCCGATCTTCCTGGACCTGGATGGCCGCGACGTGCTGCTCGTCGGAGCCGGCGAGGTGGGCTTGCGAAAGGCCCGGGAATTCGTGGAGTGCGGGGCCCTCCTGCGGGTGGTCTCCCCCGGTTTCCACCCCGATTTCACGGAACTGGAAGGCCGGTTCCAGCGGCTTCGGCGACCCTGGCGACCGGGCGACGAGGACGGGGCGCGACTGGTGGTGGCCGCGACGTCCGATCCCGCCGCCAACCGGGCCATCCATGCGCGATGCTCGAGGCGCGGCATCCTGTGCAACGTGGTGGATGTCCCGGATCTGTGCGACTGGCAGGCGGCGGCCGTGGCCCGGTCGGGTGCCGTGCAGATCGCCGTCTCCACGCGCGGGGCGGCTCCCAGCCTCGCCTCCCACGCCCGCCGCGAACTCCAGGATTGGCTCGCCGACGGGTTCGCCGAGCTGGTGGAACTGTTCGGGCGGCTCCGCGAAGAATATCGGTCCCGGATGTCGCCCGGGATCAGGGAACGATTCTGGAAGGAATTGGACATCGCCGTGCTCCTGGATATCCTGAGGACTCGTGGTGTCCAGGCCTGCGAAGAACGGATCCGGGAGCTCGCGGACACGCTCGGACGGGATGTTTCCGACTCCCGCACCCCCCAGGGTCGCGTGATCCTGGTGGGTGCCGGCCCCGGCCACCCCGACCTGGTCACACGCCTGGGACTGCGGATGCTCGCCCGCGCCTCGGCGCTGGTCCACGACCGACTGGTAGCGCCGGAGCTCTTGCGGGCGGTCCCCGCATCCTGCCGGATCTTCCCGGTGGGCAAGACCGGTTTCGGCGAATCCCCCAAGCAGGAGGAAATCAACGCCCTCCTGGTGGACTTGGCACGGGAAGGTCACCTGGTGGTGCGCCTGAAGGGCGGGGATCCTTTCGTCTTCGGTCGGGGGGGCGAAGAGATCGAAGCCTGCGCCGCGGCCGGAATCGCCGTGGAGGTGGTGCCTGGCGTGTCTTCCAGCCTGTCGGTTCCCGCTTGGCGCGGCATCCCCATCACCCACCGCGGCCTCTCCCGCAGCTTCGCCGTGGTTTCCGCCTTCCATGCCGACGGTACCGCGGCGCGCATCCCGGACGTGGAGACGGTGGTGGTCATGATGCCTCTCCATTCGCTCGGGTCCGTCAAGGCCCGGTTCTTCGAAGCCGGTTGGGATGCTTCCACCCCCTGCGCCGCCATCCAATCCGGGACCGCCCCGGACGAACGCGAGGTCCTGGCGACGCTTTCCGACCTGGACGAGAAGATCCACGCCGCCGGCCTGCGTTCGCCTCTGCTGGTGGTGGTCGGGGCCGTGGTGGGGTGGGCTCGCGAACATCGGGCCGCCCCGGACCACGTCCTCACCCGTGCCCGGACGGAACCGGGATCGTGATCCGCGCCGTCCTGTTCGACCTGGGAGGGGTGCTGGAAAGGGTGGACGCGGGACCCAGGCTGGAGGCGTGGACATCCGGTCGGATTCCGTCGTCCCTATTCTGGGAGCGGTGGCTTTCGTCCTCGTCCGTGCGGGAGTTCGAGTCGGGGCAGATCGGAGCCGTGGCGTTCGCGTCCCGGGTGGTTTTGGAAATGGGACTGTCCATCGGGCCCGAAGCCTTCCTGGACGATTTCCGATCCTGGCTCGCCGGTCCCTTCGAGGGTGCGACCGAACTGGTCGCGGAAACACGGGCCGCGGGATTCGCGACCGCGAGCCTGTCCAACTCCAACGAGATCCACTGGCCGGTCATGCAGGCGCACCAGCGAACCGAGGGGAACTTCGACGCCAATTTCCCGAGCCACCGGTTGGGCATCTGCAAACCAGACCCGGAAGCGTTCCGCAAGGCGATCCGCCTCTGGAACAAGGAACCCCGGGAGATCCTGTTCCTGGACGACAACGAGGTGAATTGCCTGGGTGCCCGAGCGGCCGGACTGGTGGCGGTCCGCGTCGACGGCGTGGCAGGAGCGCGAGCGGCCCTCGCGACGGCGGGCATCCTGCCCGAAATCCCGCCCAGGGCCTGATCCGGGGGAGGGAGATTCCCGCCCGGTTCCTAGGTTTCCCCGGATGAACCCACACGAACCCGACCGGATCTGGGAACATCTGCGGTTGGAAGCCCGCGCGATTTCCGAACGGGAGCCCATCCTGGGGACGCTGGTGAACGACCGCATCCTCCTGCGTTCGGATTTCTGGGATTCCCTGGCCACGGTGCTCTCGCGCAGGCTCGCCGAGGAGGCGATACCCGCGGACACCCTGCACAAGCTTTTCGCACCGATCCTGCGCGAGCGTTCCATCTCGAAGGCGAGTCGACGGGATCTGTCCGCCGTGGTGGAACGCGATCCCGCGGCGAACCGGACCCTGGTCGTTCCCTTCCTCCACTTCAAGGGATTCCAGTCCCTCCAGGCCTACCGGATCGGCCACAAGCTCTGGACTTCGGGGCGTCGCGACCTGGCCCTCTACCTGCAAGGCCGCATCGCCACCGTCTACGGAGTGGATTTCCACCCCGCGGCGGTCATCGGAGAGGGGATCCTGATCGACCACGCGACGGGAGTGGTGGTGGGAGAAACCGCCGTCGTCGGGAACGACGTCTCGATGCTGCACGGTGTCACGCTGGGCGGCACCGGAAAGGAGACGGGAGACCGGCACCCCAAGGTGGGCGACGGCGTCCTCCTGGGTGCGGGAGCGAAGGTCCTGGGCAACATCCGGATCGGCCAGGGTTCCAAGATCGGCGCGGGCAGCGTGGTCCTTTCCGACGTGCCGGAACATGTGACCGTGGTGGGCGTGCCGGCTCGCATCGTGGGCAGGCCGCAGGTCGACCAGCCCGCCTTGGACATGGACCAGAGGGTGGAGTCGTCCATACCCGAGTACTACACCTACGAAATCTGAGGGAAGGCCCCGGGCTTCAGCTCTCCCGGCGCAGGTTCGCGTGGACGCGTTCCGGACCGGGATGCACGGCGTGCAGGAAATCGCGCGCGGAGAACTTGTCGCCAGAACCCAGGCGCGTCGTCCAGGATCCATCCTCCGCCTGTTCGGAATGGAGCGGGCGCAGGATCTTCTTCTTCAGGGATTCCCGGGACAGGTCGTAGACCTTCGCGGCGCCCTCCCGTCGCAGGGTGTGCCTGATCCCCCGCGAGGCGAGCCACCCGGAGAGGTCCGGCGCCGTCGGGCCCGAGAGTTGCCAGAATCCGTCCACAATTCCAACACCCGCCGCGGGCCCCAGGATCCTGCCGTAGAAGGAGAACTCGGCGTTCACCCGTTCCAGGAGTCCGGGATCCTCCAGCGCCTGCCGGACCCGGTCGGCCCCATCGGCCAGGAAGACCGGCCGGAGGATCTCCAGTCCGGACGCCAGGCAGTCGACGCCGTCGTCGGAGCGTCCGTGGGGCTCGTGCCGACGGTACTCCCGCACCAGGCCCAGCGACTTCATCCAGGCCCGCGCGTTCCAGGCCTGCACGATGTCCATCGGGAGTCCGACGCAGCGGGGATCCAATTCCACCCGCATTTCCACCACGGTCTCCGAAGCGCGCAGCGACTTCAATCTCCGCTCCAGGTCGTCCAGGTCCTGGACCACCTCCGACCGCGCGTGGACGATGGCCTCCCTCTCGGGCGGAGTGCAGGCTCCGCACGCGTGGCACTTCCCCGGCTCGTCCACCCACCCCAGGCACACGGTGGTCTGCCGGAACGAGCGGCAGCGGTGGTATTCCTTCAGCAGGAAGGCCCGTCCCACTCCAGGATCCAGCAGGGACCACGGCCTCTCGTCGCCGTGCTCGGGTCCGAACCCGCGCAGGTGACCGTCGGGGTCCGCCCCGTCCTTGGACAATTCCCGACGCAACGCCTGGAAGAATTCCGGGGTCACCGCGTCGCGGAACACGAACCCGGTCTCCTCCTGGGCCGCGCGCACGGCCCGCATGACCTCGGGCCCGCGGGCCCGCACCAGGACCTGGCTCGTCCAGGCCTCCTCGATCCCGGCGGAACCCCGGAACTCGAATCCCGAAGACACCGCGGCGCCCTTGATCATCCCCACCGTCCTGGAGAGATCCTTGGGGTCGGGCATGTCCAGGTATTCCAGCGGGGTCCACGGAAAGCACACCAGGGGCGTGGCGGAGAACAGCACCCGTGGCTTGGACGCCGCCCGCGAGAGGAGCTCGCGCAACCGGCCCAGGAAGATCCTGAATTCGGCGAAGTCCTCTTCCGTCTCCTGGCCGGTGGCGATCAGGAAGACCTTGAGTTCCCGCAACCGCTCCCGCAGCAGGAAGGAGAGCGAGCGGTACAGTTCGTCGTCGGAGAGGTCCTTCTGCAGGAAGCTGCGCATCCGCGGGGAGATCCCCTCCAGCCCGCAGGTGATGGAGGTCTTCCCGGCGATCTTCAGGAATCGCGCGAAGGACGGATCGTGTGCCACCGCGTCGAAGCGCTGGCTCTTCAGTCCGACGGCGTCGAAATCCTCCAGGAGTGCTCCCACCAGGGGGCGCACCTCTTCGTAGGTGTTGAAGTTGAAGGAGTAGAGGTCCACCTTGGAAAGTCCCAGCTCCCGCTTCATCGCGAGCGCATCGGCCCGCGCCCGTTCCATGGGCGTCTCCCGGTAGGGCTTGCGGGACCAGCTTTCGGCGCAGAAGGAGCAGAAGTAAGGGCATCCCTCGGAGATCTGCACCGACGCCCTTCCGGCGATCTTGTCGGCGGCCACCATGGTCTCCCCGAGCTTGTACCGGTTCAGGTCGGGGCGGCTCCCGTGACGCTTCTTGGCGACGGGACGGAATGTGTCGGGAACGAAGAAGCCGGGGATGTCGGACAGCACCCCCAGGGACTCCCACTTGGACGCCCCCGAGGCCTTGGCGTGGGCCAGGCGCAGGAAGATGTCGCGGATGGTGTCCGGTTCCTCCCCGATGAAGATTCCATCCAGCATCGGGTCGGGGGAGAAGAAGACCGAGGCGTAGAGCGCGTTGGCTCCTCCCAACAGCACGAGAGGAAGGTCCTCGCGCCGCATGCGCTCGTCGCGGGACAGGGGGATCCCCGATCGTTCCAGGAGGACAGGCACGTTCACCGTCTCCTGGACCAGCGCGTTGGAAAGCGCCACGCAGTCGAACTCCTCCGCTCCCCGCTTGGTGCCCGACCCGAGCAGCCAGGGGACGCGGTCCTCCGCCATCCGCAACCCGTCCCGATGGGGCGGAACCCAGGAAAGGTCGGGGAAGATTCCGGGAAGGTCGGCGACCATGCCGTAGAGCAGACGGTGCGTGAACGATTCGCGCGTGTCCTCCCAGGTGGACAGGCGCGAAAACAGGACTCGGTACGGTCGGAGAGCCCATTGCCCGGCGGAAATCCGGTTGGGCTCGTCTCCGCGCAGCCAATGTCCCCCTCGGGAAAGCCCGGCGCGGGCCGATTCGAACCATTCGGTGTGTTCCGTCAAGATCCCCTCGTTCCCGGGCTGGAGGCCGTTCCGGTGGACACGGCCGGAAATGCCGCCTTCCGGGTGGTGGGCGGCTCCAGGTCGCGGGAGCCTGGGGCATCGGGCTGGCCGCGATCCGCGGGCTCCGTCCAATCCGGATAACCCACTCGCTCCAGGGTCAGACCGTCGGGGGGGGCCCAGAATCGGGGACCCACCGGCTCCTTGGACATGAGGCGGTCGAATTCGGCCCTGCCCATCCGGCCTTCCGATACGTCCAGACAAAAGCCGACCAGCGACCGGACCATGCGGTGCAGGAACCGGTCGCCCCGGATCCAAAGGTCCATCCCCCCGGGCACCTCCACGGCGCGGGCCATGGACAACGTGCAGAAGGTGTGGCGACCGTCCCCCCGGGGAATGCTGAAGGCTTCGAAGTCGCGGCGACCCTCGAACCATGCGAGGGTTTCGGCGACGCTCTTCCGATCCAGGCTGCGACGCGGGCGCCAGACGTTGGGAGGGTCGAGCGGATCCCGGGAGTCGCGGATCCGGTAGCAGTATTCGCGCCAGAGAGCCGAGTAGCGGGCGCAGAATCCGTCGGGAGCCTTTTCCAGGTCGCGCACAGCGAGTCCCCTGGGCAGAAGCGCGTTCAGCCCCTTGACCAATTTCGCCGGATCCTGGACGGAATCCGACCTGAAATGCGCCACCTGGCCGCGCGCATGGACGCCGGAGTCCGTGCGGCCCGCCCCCGTGCAGACGACCGGGTGCCGGAGCAGCACGGCCAAGGCCGTGTCCAGCGCCTCCTGTACGGTGGGGCCCTGGTCCTGCCTCTGCCAACCGAGGAAGGGCCGTCCGTCGTACCCGACCCGGAGGCGCCAGCGGTCTTCGGTCCGCTTCGGGTCAGGCTCGCACATCGAGTGCACCTCCGGCCCCGCGCCTTTTCGGAAGCGCCTTCCTGGCAGGGGCCTTGCTCCGCACCTCCAGGGGACCCGGTTCCAACCCGATGCGGGCGAGGGCGGCGGAAAGTTCCGGAAGGCGTTTCCGCAGCAGGTCGGCGGTGGCCGGGTCGGCCGCTTCGAGCCGTGTTGTCAGGATTTGTCCTCGCAGTTCCAGTCTGGCATCCACGCGGCCGAGACCGGCGGGGTCCATGGCCACGTCCACCGCATGGAAGTCGGAAGGGGCGGCCTTCCCGCCTTTGCGTTCCCGCTCGTCGCGCACCACGATCCGCGCCTTCTCCCACGCGCCGCCCGGTCCGGCCGACCAGTAGGTCTGGCCGGATTCCGTACCCGGAGCGGGATCGGGAAGACGATCGGCCAACAGGCTTTCCGCCGCCTGCCGGAGAGGCTTGGGGGCCCCTCCACCCGACGACTCCTTCGCCAGAGCGTCCAGCACGGCGGCCTCCAGGGAACGACGGGGCCCGTCGGCAAGGGTGCCGGAAGGAACCTTGCCGTCCTCGCGCAGACCCTGCAGCGCAGCCTCCAGCCCGGGGTGCTTCCCCGGGGACTCCTGCACCAGCTTCTGAAGGCTGTCCAACGCGGCGGGAAGATCCATGGGCACCTGCCCGAGCGATGCCCTGCGCACGGCCTCGGACGACGGAAGATCCAAGGACCATGCCGCCAGGACCTTCACGGCGATGTTGGACGGAATCTGCGCGGGACTTTGGGCGGTCGCTCCCGGCGTCGAACCCCGGACCGGACCAGCCGCCTCCGGACCCGGGGCGGAGGTTTCCGCCGTCGGAGTCGGTGCCGTCGCTTCCGCTTGGGGCCGGGCCGCGGGCGCCCCCGCGAGTCCGGCGACAGGTCGAGCCGCATTTTCCAGGTCCGAGCGAGCCTGCGGAGGAGCCGCACTCCCGGGGCCGGAAACGGTTGTCTTCGCGGACACGGGTGCGGGTGGAGTTGCGGGCGAACTGGATGGGGGAAGGATGCCCTCGCGAGGGACCGGCTGCACGGGGACCCGCCCGACCTGGCCCTCCGTCGCTGCGGACGGTACTGCCAAAACGGGGGGAGGGCTTGCCCCGACAGGAGGCGTCCCCCGGGTGGTCGCGCCGACGCCCGGAGGATTCCCTTCGACCAAGGCTCCATCGGCCCGGGGCTGGACTTGGTCGAAAAGAGACTTCGCCGCCGCGCCCAGGGCCTTGCCTAGATCTTCGACCTCCGCTTGGCTGGCCTCGGGTGCACCCGCCCACCGGAGGAGTTCCCGGGCAAGATCGGAAGAGCACACGTCTGAACTCCAGTCACCGCTTAACATCTCGT
>CAYXXL010000112.1:0-8733 GCA_964469025.1 uncultured Fibrobacteria bacterium | reverse complement strand
TGTCGGCGCCGTCCAGGATCAACGGGTCTCCCGGCGGAGATCGCTTCGCGGCTGCCGCCCCGCAAAGACCCAGGACCGCGAGCATCCCCGCCGCCAGCACCTATTTCCCCGCTCCGAAGGGGAGGGAACCGAGATCGCGGATCTGCCCCCGCACGTCGGACAGGATCTCCCAGCGGTTCACGTAGGCGCCCGATCGGACCCCAGTTCCGGTCAGGACATCGCCCGTCTCGGTGCGCACCCGCACCGCCGCCGAGGTGAAGATGCGATCGCTTTCCTTGTCGAAGACCAGGCTGTCGGTGCGCAGCTCCATGCCCCCGTGGTTGGAGCCCACCACATGCCCTCTGGCGCGGAAGAAGCGCATTCCGCGGTCCATGGTGCCGGAATCCGCCAGGACGTGGGCCACGGGAAGGCGCGTCCTGTCGTAGGCGGTCAAGTCCACCGGTCGGGCCCACACCCGCTGGCTGCCCGGGTCCTGTCGGAGCAGCTCCGTGTTCAGCCGCCAAGCCAAGGTGTCCGACTGCCAGAAATCGACGCTCGCGCCCCCGTGGAAGACCGCGTCCGGCGAACGGGGGGAAGCGGGCGCGGAATCGTTCCGGATCGGGCGCTCCCCGGGGGAAGTCCGCCCGGACCGGCAACCGGTCGCGAACAGGACCAGTGGAAGTAGGAGGATCGCGCGCATTGGCTGAGAACGGAAAGGTACAGCCTTCCGGACCCGTTGGAGATGTCGCGTCGTCCATCGCCTCCCCGGAAGTCGGGCCGGGAGTATCTTCCGGTCGTGCTCTTCGAACGACGCCGAAACGCCCGTGGAATCGCCGCCGTGGCGACGGCGTCCTTCCTGCTGTCGTTCCTGCTTGTCGGGGCCGGGTCGCCCCGTCGGCTCCCGCGGTCCGGTGTTCGCCATTTCCAGGGCCGGGGAAGCCTGCCGCTGTCCGGGGATTTCGCGGGGGCCGGCAACGCGTTCCGCGACGGCTTCCTGGCCGGACTCCGATCCAAGCCCGATTCCCTTTTCGACTGGACGTGGACGTGGAGCGACAACGAAGGCGACCCTTCCCTGGCGGAAGGATTCGCGGCCACCGATGGCGGAAGTCGGAACGATCTCGTGCTGGTCGGTCTTTCCTCGGTCGCGACGGGCCTCCCCGCCTGCCGGGAAGTCTGCCTCGTGCTGGACGACGGAGGCCCGCATCGCCCCGACTCCCTGCGCTGGGATCTTTGGACTCCCATTCCCATCCAGCGCCGACGCCTCCTCGCCCTCCTGCGCGGCGCGGCACCGCCGCGGATGCTGGTGGTGGAGGCGACCGGATCGTGGACAGAACCTGTCTTCCCCGCGCTCGCCGATTCCCTGGGCGGGCTCCAGGTGATCCTCCACGACCCCGGGAATTCCAGATGGGACGACGCGGTGGCGCAGATCCTGGATGTCCGTCCCCGGAGCGTACTGTTCTGGGACTCCCCCGCCGATGCCGCCTCCCTCCTCTCGCGCCGCCTGGCTTGGCCGGCCTTCCGATCCGCCAAACTGTGGGTCCCCGAGGGGACGACGCTCCCCGCCGGAATCCAGGCCGACACCTTGCGCCCCATCTGGCAAGCGGTGCCCGGCGACGGGAATCCTTCCTGGAACCATTGGGGCTGGCGATGCGGACGCGCCCTGGCGGAATCCAGCCGATCCCGTGTCCGGGACTCCACCTCGGACTGGCCCCGAGCCTTCGCCCGGGTCCCGTCGGATTCGGGCTTGGAGACCGGAACCACCGGTTGGTACCCCGGACGACTCTGATCCCGGGTACCGCCTCCGTCGCAATCCATTACTTTGGAGGAAGAGGCTCCCGGAGGAGAGAAATGGACGTCGCGTTTCTTGGAATGGGCATCATGGGGTCGCGCATGGCGGGACGTCTCGCCGCCAACGGGCATGCGGTGCGTGTCTGGAACCGCACCCCGGAAAAGGCTGCATCCTTGGCGGGTGCCGGCTGTTCCTTGGCCCCTTCTCCTCGCAGGGCCGTGGAGGGGGCTCAGGTGGTCTTCACCATGCTCGCCGATCCGGAAGCCCTGCGCCAGGTGGCCTTCGGGGTCCAGGGTTTCCTGGACGCCATGGCGCCGGGAACCGTCTGGGTGGACCATTCCACCGTGGATCCCTCCACCTCGCGACAGATGGGCGCCAACGCCACCAACCGGGGACTCCGCTTCCTGGACATCCCCGTTTCCGGTTCCAGCGCGGCCGCCCGGGACGGCAAGCTCGTGTTTTTCGCGGGGGGCGACGCGAGCGATCTGGAGACGGTTTCCCCTCTCCTTTCGGCCATGGGTTCGAGAATCGTCCATGCCGGACCCGTCGGCGCGGGAGCCTCGCTCAAGCTCGTCAACAACGCCTTCCTCGCGCAGGCCCAAGCAGCCTGGTCCGAGTCGCTCGGTCTGGCGGAATCCCTGGGACTTTCCGCCCAGGTCGTGCACGATGCCATCCTCCCGACCCATGTCGCGCCCGCCTTCCTGGGCTTCAAGCGCTCGAAGATCGAAAGCCGGGACTGGACGCCGGAATTCCCCCTGAAACACGCACTGAAGGACGTTCGGCTGGCCCTCGCCTCCGCCCGCGAGGCGGGACTCCACCTGCGCCAACTGGAGGCTTCGGAGGAACTTTTCGCCCAGGCCGCCAACCAGGGTTTGGGAGACTCGGACATCAGCGCCGTGCACGAAGTCGCGTCGCGAACTCGCAGGCAGTTCCCAGGACCCCGCCTCGCCAGCGACCCCAACTCCGTCGACATCTCCGTCATCCACGAGATTTCCTCCCGCGGCTAGGGTGGACCTCCACCAAGCCTTCCGGATCCTGACGCCGGGGCCGGATGGAAGAATTCTCCTCGGCGAACCTCCCCTGGCATTCCACGCCCATCCTCTGGACGAATTCGATGCGGCCAGGAGTTCCCTTTCCGAGGCATCCTCGATCCTGGATCTGCTCCTGGCTCCCCAAACGATGGGGGAGATCCCCGTTCCCGCCTGGTCGGCCTGCTTCCTTTGGGGCCTGGCAGGTTTTTGTCTTTCCGGCACCGACGGCGATGCTCCCGAGATCCACCCCGGAACGGGATGTCTTTACCTGCGCCGCAACCGAACATCCCGCATCGACCTCGTCGCGGGTCCGGACGGTTTCCAGGGTGTCCTGTTCCTGGGAGCCTCTTCCTCGCGAGGAACGGGACTGGAATGAGAATGGCTGTCGATCGGGAAATGGGGTAGATTGGATCCCATGGAACAGACCTCCCAGACCATCTTGCCCGACATTTTCCCCGAACTTCCGGACTCCTCCCGCGCTTGGCTGTTCGCGGCGGCGGAACCCATCCAAGCCGCGAATCGCGAAGCCATCCTCTCGGACCTGGAACCCGTGCTCTCCAAGTGGAAGTCCCATGGCACGATGGTTCCCGCCCGCGGTGCGTTCCTGGACGAGGTGACGCTACTTGTTGCCGCGGACTTCACCGGCGCGGAGATGTCCGGGTGCTCCATCGACCGCATGATCGCCGCCACCCGCGAAGCGGGCAAGAACACGGGGATCGATCTTGTCGACGTTCCCGCAGGAGTGCACCACTGGGGTCCGGAGGGCGTCCGATTTTCCAGCCGGAGGGAGTTCGGAGATCTCGTGCGGCAGGGTTTCGTGGACCGGGGAACCGTGGTGCTGGATCTGACGGTCATCACCTTCGGTGCCGTGCGCCAAGGGCTTTGGAAGCGTCCCGCAGGCCAGGGCTGGCACGCCAAGGCCTTCGCCTTCGAGTCTCCCGCCGCCGCTCTCGCCTGACGCCCCCAAGCTCAAATCCTGGTCTAACCATCGATCGAGTCGCCTTCTGAGTTGGCGTTGAATTGCCTCCAACGGTAATCCAGCGGGAACTTGGATCGTCCAGATGAAAAAGAGGCCCCGCAGTAGTTTGAGTGGTAGAGCAACCGGTCTCCGATGGACAGGCGGTGGGTCCAGATGATTTCCGTCCAGACTCGAGATCGGCACCACACAGGACAAAGAGGAATCGATGAAAACCAACGCCCGCACAAAAAAGCACATCGCGTTCCTCGGATTCGCCGCGGTCCTGACCCTGAGTCAGGCGGTCGGGGCCTTCTCCAACAGTCCCGTGCTGTCCCTCTACCAGAACCAGCAGAATTTCGTGGACATGCGCTTCGGGATGTTCATCCACTTCAATCTGGGCACCTTCGACAAGCGCGAATGGGCACCCAAGGGTGAAAACCCGCTCATCTTCGATCCACCCAGCGTCAGTTGCGACCAGTGGGCCGCCGCCGCCGCCTCCGCCGGGATGAAATTCGCCGTCCTGACCACCAAGCACCACGACGGATTCGCTCTCTGGCCCACGAAATACCAGACGAAGAACACATTCGGGACCTACCAGAACGTGATGTACAGCGGATTCAAGCAGGATGTGGTCAAACTTTACGTGGACGCCTTCCGAAAGGCAGGAATCTCGCCCTGCCTTTACTTCTCCATCCGGGATCTGAACGAACCGATCCTATCCGGCATCACTCCCGCCCAAGTGGCCGTGAAGATGCCTCTGATCCTGGGGCAGCTGACCGAGCTTTTGACGAATTACGGAGACATTCAATTCCTGATGTTCGACGGGTGGACCTGGGAGACCGGTCGCAACGCGATCGCCACCCAGATCATCCGCGATTCCGTCCGGAAATTGCAGCCCAACATCCTGATCGGGGACCATACCGGGATGTGCCAGCCTTTCGGGGTCGACATCATGAACTTCGAGCACTTCAGCGTGGCGCCGTCCAACACCTATGCCGCGACGGAGGGATTCCAGATTTCCGGGGTCTGGTTCTACTACGGCAACGGCGGAGCCGGAACCGGAACCGTGAGGCCGTCGTCCTGGATCGCCGGAAACTTGAAAGGCACCGAACCCGTCTGGACGAACTTTCTCCTGAATTGCCCGCCCAACAACCAGGGTGTGATCGACAACAACATGGTGAACTCCCTGAAAGGCGTGCCGGCGCTCTGGAAGCCGAACTCCGCCCGCAAGCCTCTGCCCGACCCCGGCCCGCAGATGGACGACCCCATCACGCCCGTGGGGATAACCGCCACCAGCACTGCCGCGGGCTTCCCGGCCACCAACGCCATCGACGGAAAGAGCGACTGGGTCAGCGGCAAGGCGGTCCAATACCTGTGGAAATCCGCCAAGGCACCCAGCGCCACCAGCCCGGAGGGGATCACCTTGGATCTCGGAAAGGTCTACGACTTCATCGACCTGTTCGAGTACGAGCCGTCCCAGTCGCGAACCACGGGGAACGACATCACCACGGTCAACGACAAGGGCGGCTTCATCACCAAGTACGCCATCTCCACGAGCCTCGACAACAAGACCTTCACCAAGGTGGCCGAGGGCAGCTGGGCCGTGGACGGCCTCGTCAAGAAGGTCACTTTCCCCAAGGCCACGGCGCGATACGTGAAGCTGGACGCCACCGCCACCTACGGAAACGGTCCGGCGGTCATCCAGGAAGTGGACGTGGGCGGCTCGGACATGAACGCCAGGCTCTACGGCACCACTTCCATCCGGTCGAGATTGGAGAATCTGCTCAGCGCCACCTGCAGGAGTCTGCCGTCGGGAGGGCTCCAGATCGAGGCTCCGGGCGAATTCAGCTATCGCATCCTGAATGTCGCCGGATCCGAACTCGAGAGCGGAACCGGAGAGAACATGGCAACATCGAACCGCAACTTCCGGCCGGGTGTCTACATGGTCCAGGTCCGCTCGCCGTTGCACGCCGACCAGACGTTGAAGGTGCTTCGGAATTGAACGGCGCTCCGGCGGATGCGGCGCGCCCGGATCGCGTGCCCCATCCGTCGGAACTCGCGAATCGCCGAATTTCGTCATGACTGCTCCCTGTCCCGTGGAAGGTGTCGAAGGCAAGAAGTCCGTCAAGGATCCCACCCTCGTGAGCTGGACCGGAGATCCGTTCTACCTGCCCGCGCACAAGGCGTTCTTCTTCTCCGCGAACGTGCCTGCCGGCAACTACAGCGTGAAGATCACGCTGGGAAGCCAGGACACCGCTGTGCGGGCCACCATCCGCGCCAAACAGCGCCGTCTGATGATCGAAGACTGGCAGGTACCGGCGGGACAGACCCAGACGAGGGAAATCGCCGTCAACCGACGCGTGCGCGGCAGCTTCGTGCAGGACAGCACCCGCGAGGGCGGCTACGTGGACCTCGACGACCGGCTGACCATCGAGTTCAACGGCAACCATCCGGTGGTGACCGCCCTGGAAATCACCCAGGTCGACACCGGGATCACGGTCTACCTGTTCGGCAACTCCACCTGCGTCAACCAACCCGTGGAGCCCTGGAGCACCTGGGGAATGAACTTCCCGCGATTCTTCAAGCCAGGCGTGTTCATCTCCAACCAGGCGGAATCTGGACTGAGTGCGAGCTCGTTCCTGGGCGCACGCATGACCCAGGTGATCGCCACCATCAAGCCGGGGGATTACCTCTTCGCGGAATTCGGGCACAACGACGCGAAAAGCGCGACCTCGACCGCGAACTATTCGGCGAACCTCACCACCATCATGAAGGCGGCCCAGGCCAAGGGCGCGATCGGAGTGCTGGTCACACCCACCGCGCGCAACTTTTTCACCGGCACCAAGGCCGACAACTCGCTGCTCGACCCGTTCGTGGCCAAGGTGAAGGCCGTGGCGGCGTCGATGAACATCAACTACCTGGATTTGAGCGCATTGAGCATCTCCTTCATCGAAGCCCTCTACCCCAACCAGAAGCGTGCCTATACCGTCTTTCCCGCGCACACGGTTCCCGGGCAGCTGACATCGGTTTCCGATGGCACCCACTGGAACGACTACGGCGGCTACGAACTCGCCAAGGGAATGGCGACTTTGGCCAAGCGGAAGAATCTGACCTTCACCAAGTTCCTCACGGACGACTACGTGGACTTCGATCCTTCCAAGCCCGACCCCTACGCGAGCTTCCAACTTCCCTTCAGTCCGTTCCTGGGAGCCTACGTGCCGCCCGACAGCGCCGTGGGACCGAACCTCGTTCCCGACGGTTTGGCCGCGGCGATGAGCTGGATCGACTGCCGCATCGAGGCCGCATCGTTCCGTCAAGGCGGCCTGACGCTGACATTGATGGGGACCCGCGAAGGCGACCAGGTGCGCGTCTTCACGATCGACGGCGCGCTGGTCGCCTCCAATCGCCTGCACGGAGGAGCCACGGAAGATCAGACCATTTCCTTGCGCAACGGGACTTCGCATGGAGTGCATCTCGTGGAGCTCTTGCGCGACGGTCGCGTCCTGGACGAACGGAAGATCCTTCCGTAGATCCACATCCCTTGCTGCGGTCGCCCCCATTGTTCTACAGGATATGCCCACCATCGCCCTGCACGGGAATCCGATCCGACCATAGCTTTGGGACATGCCTCTCCCTGTGGTATACGCCTACACGGACTTCCGCAAATTCCTCTGTGAATGGCTGGAAGCGCGCCAAGCCGTGGAACCGGGCTTCAACCGGAGCGAACTCCACCGCCGTTTGGGCCTGCCCAACACCCGCAGCTACCTGCCCGATGTCCTGAATGGCAAGGAGGTCTCCCCCACCTTCGCCGACCGGTTCGCCGCCGCCCTGGAGCTGGGTCCCGAGGAAGGTCGGTTCTTCCGGGTCCTCGTGCGGTTCAACCAGGCGCGCACGGCGGAAGAAAAGGAATTGGCGTTCGATCAATTGGTGGCCCTCAACCGCACCCCGCGGACAATCCTCGATCCGCGGCACTACGAGTATTATCGATACTGGTGGAACGGTGCGGTGAGGGCCCTTCTTTCCCTCCACGACCTGGGCGACGAATTCCGCCGGATCGGCTCACTGTTGGCTCCGGGGATCACGGAAGGGCAGGCACGCAACGCGATCGGTCTGCTCTCCGAGCTGGCGCTGATCCGGCGCGACGATCGGGGGTTGTGGAAACCCACCGACCACAGCTTGTCCACCGGGGAGGGCGCCCGGAACGACCTGGTCCGCCAGCTCCAGTCCCAGCAGTTGCGGCTGGTGCAGCAGGCCGCCCTCCATCCCACCGGCGACTTGGGGCAGGTGGTGGCCACCAACACGGTCTCCATTTCCGAGGAAGGGCTGGAACTCGTGCGCCGCCGGGTGGAACGGTTCCGGTCGGAACTGCGATCCATCGTCCACAAGGACCAGAATCGCGCCACGCGCGCCCATCTGATCACCATCGCCGTCGTGCCCATCACCCGCAAGCCGGGCCTTCGCAAAGGCAAGGTGGACAGGTGACGCGCCGGATTCCATTCTTGGCGCTCCTCGCCGGCGTCCTGGCGGGCTGCGGCAGCAGCGACAAGGTCGCTGGCACCAACGACGAGACGCACACGGAGCTTGCCGCCCGCATCTTCAATCCGGGAGGACGGACCTTCGCCACGGGTGCCGCCGTGAAAGTGGTTCCCGGCGACAGCACCCAAGCGGTGGCGGTGGGAACGGTGGATTCGACGGGACTTCCCCAGACCTCCCAGGTGCCCGACGGCATCTATACCGTGAGCGTGACGTTGGACAGCTTGGTTTCCACCATCGATTCCGTGGTCGCGACGGGTGGAAAGCTCCAACTGGCGGAGAACGACACCTTGGAGGCGTCGGGCACGCTTTCCGGGGTGGTGGCGCTGCAACCGCAGGACGACCCCGCCACCGTGACGGTGCAGGTGCTCGGGACCGAGAACTATTCGAACGTGGCCGAGAACGGAACGTTCACGTTGACGGACCTGCCCACCGAAAAGGTC
>CAYXXL010000111.1:0-8749 GCA_964469025.1 uncultured Fibrobacteria bacterium | reverse complement strand
GGGCCAGTTGGACAATCCGGGGGACGTCTACATCCTGACGGACGATTCCAAGATCCCCCCCGAAGGCTTCTACATCCAACGCGATCTCACGGCGTTGATCATCGGCGACAACATCGACCGGGAGACGCTGGAACGGAAGAACGGCGAGAATTTCTGATCCGCAAGTGGGCATGAAAAAGGCCCACCTTCGAAATCGCAAACGGCCTAGATTCCCCCCATGCGCGTTCCCGTACTTGCCTTCGAGGGTCTTGCAATCCTTTCTGGTTGCGGAATTCCGGCACTTACACTCATGCCCAGGGGTTCCACAAGTGGTGATTACTTGGTCCAAGAGCGAGTTATCGAAGCACGCACCCAAATCTCGGAACCATCTGCACTTCCCTTGCTCCCACTGGATACCAGCCAACGTCTCACCGTCCAGGCTGGCATGAGCAGACGATGGGGACCCAGTCCAGCCTCGCCCAACATCCTGGACGATTCATCGGGGAACCATTGGCAATTCCATTCGGCACAAGACGGAGGTGATGTCGGTCTTTCGCTGCGCTTCGGCATTCTCCAAACGGGTTTGGACATCTCGGGAGACTCCTGGTCCACGACCGCCGGATTGAATTTCGGAGTCGGTCGCACCCATTGGCTCGCCTGGGGAGGTATCGGCTTGACGTCCTATTCCAGCGAAATTCTTGTCAAGGACGAATACGGCCAAGTCCCCGGAGACTCCACATGGTGGTTTTCCTCGCGGGACACTTCGAATTTTGACGGCATGACCCTGTCGTGCGGCGCAGCCTCGGAATACGTCCATGGGCCAATCATCCCCTTCCTCGCGGCACAGTTGGTTCGCGGTCCCTCGGACGACCACATCGATCTCTCCCAGGCCAGATTCGACGCCGGCGCCCGGATCGACGCCATTCCACGATGCCATGTATTCACAGGCGTAGGTTTTCGGACTTTCTTGTCCTCTACAGTCCGCGGACACGATTGGCGCATCTACGCTGGACTTGGTTTTGACCTGCGAACGACGAAAAATTGGGATTATTTCTGACCGGTCCGTGGGCATGAAAAAGGCCCACCTTCCCGATCGCGGATCGCCTAGATTCTCCCCATGCGCATTCCCGTCCTCGCTGTTCTTGGCGCGCTCGTGCTCTCGTCCTGTAGCGATGTGCTGAACCAGCAGATCGTCCGTGCCCAGGTGAGCGCCCCTTCCGCTCCACCGCACCCCATCCTCCCCCTGGACGAATCCGAACGCGTTGTCGTCCAGGCGGGCATCGCGCAACGGATCGGGTCCTACCCCTCCGGAGGCCCACTTTCCGATTCCGCCGGGTCGAACCTACTGTTGAGCTTCGACCCCCGGTCGGCAGGTGGAATCTTCATCCTCCACTACAAGGCCTTCTGGTCGGGACTCGAACTGACCGACAATCTCACCTCCGTGCTCCTGGGGGTGAACGTCCAGAACGAGGACTGGAAATGCCTGGGATATTTCGGACTCGGCTCCACGTCGTTCCACCAGAACCTCCTGCTCCTACAGCAGAAGCAGGTCTACTTGTTCGAAACCGACACGAAAGACACCCTCGTTCCCTTCTCCGGGTCCGCTTCCAACACCACCACCAGCTTGGGCTTTTCCGCCATGTTCACCAACGCCAAGGTCCAGCCGTTCCTGGCGATTCGATTCCTGGGGGGCCCCACCGTGGACGGATCCACGCCCAGCTATCCGTCCGCCAACAACGCCTTCTCCCTCGGCGAGGCCCTGGTCTACGCTGGGGTGCGGGGAGACATCGCACCGCGGCTCCACGTGCTCGCAGGTGCGGGCTGGAGAACCTTCACCGGGGGACTGATCCACGGCAACGACTGGAACGCCTATTTGGGAGCCAGCTTCGATCTTGCGGTGGTGAACGTGGCACCCGCCCGCCCGGAAAACACGCGACCTGTGCCGCTGGAAATGACACCGGAAATCGCGCCCACCAACCGGATCCCCTCCTCGGTGACCCCGGTCGGACCCTGACCCAGCACCTCAGCGGAAGAACAGGGAGGCCATCAGGAAGGCCACGGCGAACCCGCAAAGGTCCGCGACCAAGGCGCAGGGAAGCACATGGCGGCTGCGCTTGAGGCCGATGGAGCCCGAATAGAGGGCGATGACGTAGAGCGTGGTGTCGGTGCTGCCCTGCAGCAGGCACGAGAGCCGTCCCGTGTAGGAATCGGGGCCGAAGGTCTTCATGGCGTCGATGGTCAGGCCGCGGGCACCGCCTCCGGACAGGGGCTTCATGAGCATGGTGGGGATGGCCCCGACGGCTTCCTTGGGGATGCCGGTCCAGGAAATGCAGGACCAGATTCCGTCCACCAGGACCTGCATGCCACCCGAGGCGCGGAACACGCCCACCGCCACCAGGATCCCCACCATGAAGGGCACCAGCTGGATGGCGGTCTTGAATCCGTCCTTGGCTCCCTCCGTGAAGGAATCCCAGGCGTTGACCTTCTTCCAGGAGGCGAGTCCCAGGAAGAGGAGGATGGCCAGGAGCATCAGCCCCGTCCCGAAGGTCGTGGACACGGTTCCCACCTGGTCGTGCGGCAACCTCGCGATGAGCGCGACACCGCCGCCCAGAGCGCCCCCCAGTCCCAGGATCCAAGCCAGGAGGACCGGGTCCCAGATCTTCAAGCGCTGCACCAGCGCGGCACAGATGAACCCGCCCAGCACCGAGAAGGCGCTCGCCACCAGGATGGGCACGAAGATGTCCGCGGGATTCTTGGCACCGGCCGCTGCCCGCAAAGCCATGATGCTCACCGGAAAGAGCGTGAGGCTGGCCGCGTGCAGCACCATGAACATCGCCTGGTGGTCGGTGGCCGTGCCCGGGTGCGGATTGAGGGTCTCCAGTTCCTGCATGGCGCGCAGGCCCGCCGGGGTCGCGGCGTTGTCCAGACCCAGGAGATTCGCCGCGAAGTTGAGCACCATGTTCCCCGACGCGGGATGGTCGGTGGGAAGCCCCGGGAAGACCCTCCGCAGCAACGGGGCCAAGGCTCGCGAAAGGAGACGGATGGCCCCGGCGTCCTCGCCCACCTTGAGAAGTCCCATCCAGAGCGTCAGGGTGCCGGTCAGGCCAAGCGCCATCTCGAAACCGGTCTTGGCCGAATCGAAGGTCGCCTGCGCCATGGCGGGGAACACGGCGGGATCGGCGCCGGACAGAAACCGGATGACACCGAACACCCCTCCCGCGAAGAAGAGCGCCAGCCACACGACGTTCAAGATCATTTTTTCCCGCGTTCCTTTCCCGGTGCGCCGGACCCGAAGGATAGAATCCGTCGGTTCTACCTTTCCCCGCTCCATCGCCGCCATCCGGCCCCGTTCCCGGGGAGCGTCCTGGGCGAGCGGCATCGAAAGGCGACCATGTACCGGGAAAGCATCAAGGTCCTCGACTGCACCATCCGCGACGGTGGGCTCGTGAACCGCCACCAGTTCAGCCACGATTTCGTGCGCCGCGTCTACCAGGCGGTTTCCTCGGCGGGAGTGGACTACTTCGAGATCGGCTACGTGAACTCCCCGGACCTGTTCTCCGCCGCGGAATACGGCCCATGGAAGTTCTGCGCCGACGCGGACGTCCGCAGGGCCACGGAAGGGGTGGAGAACGGAGCGAAGATCTCGGTCATGGCCGACGTGGGACGTGTGGACCTGGAGGCCGTGCTGCCCGCCGACAAGTCGCCGTACCACATGGTGCGGGTGGCGAGCTACGTCAAGGGGGTGGACAAGGCCATCGCCCTGACCGACCACTTCAACGACCTGGGCTACGAGACGTGCATCAACCTGATGGCCCTGTCCCGCGACCAGGGCGCGGAGCTGGACGAGGCCCTGGACCAGTGCGAGCGCGAGAGCCGCGCGACGGCCATCTACGTGGTGGACTCCTTCGGGGCGATGTTCCAGGAGGAGATCGAGGCGCTGGTCAAGCGGGCCCGCAGGCATGTGCATACCAAGGAACTGGGCTTCCACGGCCACAACAACCAGCAGTTGGCCTTCTCCAACACCATAGAGGCCATCATCCACGGGGTGAACTACCTGGACGCGACCGTGTACGGCATGGGTCGCGCCGCGGGCAACTGCACCCTTGAACTGCTCCTGGGATTCCTGAAGAATCCGAAGTTCGACATCCGTCCGGTGCTGGACCTGGTGGCGAAGGATTTCATCCCACTGCGCGAAAAGTTCGAGTGGGGGTACATCATCCCCCACATGATCGCGGGGCAGCTGAACCAGCACCCCCAGGATGCGCTGGACATGCGCAAGGGCGAGGGCAGGGAGGACTACAAGGCCTTCTACGAGAAGATGGTCTCGCTGGGGCTGGAGTGATTCCCGCACCGTCCCCGCTTGTGACGGATTTCGTCCTGGAACTCCGCGCCTCCCGGCTGCTGGGCATCCTGCGGGGGTGTCCGGACGGGAGCTTGGACGCGGTCGCCGAAGCGGCGGTCGCGTCGGGTCTGCGGTTCCTGGAGGTCGCGATGAACACGGACGGAGCGGCAAGCCAGATCCGCCGCCTGGCCGCGAATCTGGTCGGGATCTGTCAGATCGGGGCCGGCACCGTCCTGTCGGCGTCGCAGGCGTCGGTGGCTGTCCGCTCCGGTGCCACCTTCCTCGTCAGCCCCTGCCTGGTGCCGGAAGTCCAGCGCTGGGCGACGGAGAACGACATCCCCAGCCTGCCCGGGGCTCTCTCTCCCGCCGAGATCTGGAACGCGTGCGGCGCAGGAGCCGCTCTGGTGAAGGTCTTCCCCGCGCGATCGGTCGGAGGGCCTTCCTACTTCCGCGAGCTGCGCGGGCCTTTCCGCGATGTGCCGCTCCTGGCATGCGGAGGGGTTTCGGTGGCCAACGTGAAGGAGTACCTGGAAGCCGGAGCCGACGCCTTCGCATTCGGCGGATCCGTGTTCACTCCCGAGAGGTTGGCGGCGAAGGACGTGGCGGCCATGCGTGCCGCCATCGTGGCGCTGGCCAACCAAACCACCTGAGCCGTTCCCTCGGGAAGGCATCTCCGCATCACCATCGCCGTCGCCGGAACGCGCCCTACCAGTGCGTTTGCACCGTGAGCGATGCGATCCATCCGGCGGGGATGTTCGCGGTCCGGAGCCACGGAAAGTTCTTGGCAAGCCGAGGATTGGAGCGCAGGGTCAGCGTGTGCCCGTTGAGGTCGCTGTTTCCGGTCTGGATGCCATCGGACACGTCCGCATCCAGGTCCAACCAGGATTTGGGATGGATCGCCCCGGAAATCCCCGGACTCGTGGTGTACTGGTCCTGGGTCAATTGCGCCGTCTTGCCTCTGACGGTCGTGTCCTGCGTCGTCTTCTGCCAGGCCTGGAACTTCCAGGTGGGACCGATCGACCAGGTCTTGCCGTGGAATGTGAGGTTCGCCGACACCTGCAGCATGGGAACCTCCCCGGAATCCGGATGGATGGTCTGGACGACGGTGTCCGCGAGAAGTTTCCTGAGCTTGGTGGAATCGACCAGGCGGGAATACGACTCCCACTGCCCCCCCAGATCCACCTCCGCGCCGGCATCCAGCCAGGAACTCGTCGCCGCGACCTCGGGCTCCAGGAACGCCGATCCATGCTGCTGGTGGGACCATGTGGAGGCGAAGCCCATGCCGAAGCTCAGGTGGCTGTTGGCGTCGTAGGTCGCCTTCAGCAGCGTCGTCGCTCCGACATCGTGGTCGGAACCGGTCTGGAAGGCGTAGAATCCGGTGACGTTGGCGGAAAACCAATCCCTGGGCACCCACGTCGCTCCAAGGGATAGGTTCGCGTCCGCATAGGTGGAATCCTCCGCGGGGAACTCGGTCTTGGATCCGTCGAGGGCGATCTTCGGACCCAGCGTCCAGGTGCCGTGCGTCCACTCCCGACCGATCACCAGGCTGGTTGCCCGGACCGAAGTGTCTCCGAACGAGGTCTTCAGATGGGGTTGCTGTGCCGTGACGCCAAGGGAGATGTCCAACTTCTGCCATCCATCGGGAGCCTTGTCCGCATCCTCGTCGGTGTCGTCGTCCACGGCATCCGCGACGCTGTCCACTGCAGGCGCCGAGACGACTTTCCCGGTGGGAACGGGGCCCTTCGTCGCGGAATCCGTCCTCGCATTCCCGAGGTCCAGGGCCACCTGGGGAAGGATTTCCGTGAGGATCGCGTCCACCTCGGCACGACTGTTCCGCGTGACGCTCTTGTCCACCTCGCCGGTTCGGACATCCACGAGTCTCGCGCTCAAGGTGTAGGTGTTCCCGACCTTGCCGATCGTGCACAGGACCAGGTCGTCCACCGCGAGGAGCTTGCCCACCATGACGGCGCAATCCGAGGCGTCGCAGGCACCGCTCTGCTGGAACCCCTGTTCCTGCAGGATCTCGTTCATCTGGGAGCGCTCCATCACCCGGAACTTCCCGGTGTTGACCAGGTCCGAGTTCATTTCCGACATCAGGCCGTCGATCGCAGCGGAATCCAGCACCCGAGTCGAAAACGGAAGCACGGCCACAGTGGGCTTCTTGATTCCCTGGGCTGGGACCCCCACGGCCAGAAGGAGCATGGGCAGGATTCCAAGGCGACGTCTCGGATTCATCGATTCCTCCAATATCCCGTGGATGGTAGCATCCGACCGCGCGGATTTCCCGGAACTTATCCAATGGAGGAAATGAGACAGTCGTCCCACGGTCCATATGTCTCGACTCTCCGGATTCGCTGGTCTCGCATTCCCCGGTGATCGATTTGTTACCGAAGAGAAACCGATCCGGGCTTGTTCGAAGGGGGTATCCAGGGAATATTCATCTGGTGTGAGCGTCCATGAGATGGAGATCCGAAGCCGCCCTGGAGCGGTTCGCGAAACGGAGAGGAGAGCACCATGAGGAAATTCGTCCCTTTGCTCGCGACCGCCCTGGCGGGCGCTATACCCTCCACGGACGACGCCACGTCCCCGACCCGGCTGTCCAGGAACCGCGATTCGGAGAGCGGTGCGACCGTCGCGGTCTGGCCAGGAAGCCGCGGGACTCAGGCAGATCTGGTCATCCGGATGAGTCTTGTGCGCACCAAGGCCCATCTCGGTCATCTCGCCCGCGATGCCGAATCCCACTGGAGGGACATCGGCGAGTCCAGCCTCTCCTTGCGAGGCCGATGGGAAGCGCGTCGACGCGAGCTGTTGTGCCGTGCCTGGATCGCGGATCGGCGCACCGCCGTACGACGGCTTGTGCGGGCGAAGAACCCCCACCCACTTTCCTACTTGGAGATCTGCCTGGAGTTCGGGAACCTGTCCGAGCAGCAGGGGTGGTCCGGCCCGAGCGTCTCCCCGGCCGAACTCCGGAACTCGTAGCTCGCACAACCGGATCCCTGCCAAAAAAGCAGACATCCCGATAGGAAGCATTCCGCCCGAGGGGCGGGTGGAAGCTAGGGAACCAACACGGACTGGATGCCCAGGCGGTGCCCTCGCTCCGCGACTTCCAGAAGGAGCAGGTTTCCCGAATTGATGGGCAGGCCGAGGGATGTGGTCTTCCCGCTCAATGGTCCGTCGGCCAGCACGCTGCCATCGATCCTGAAAAGTCGGTAGGTCGCGTCCGCGAGAGGCTGATCCAGACTCACGACCACCTGGCCTCGGCTGGCGACGGCGCGGAAGCTTTCGACCTTCGGAGCGTCGACCGCCAGCGAGGTGGTCGCCTTGAGGGGGAAGACGAAGGTGGAGACCGAGTTGACCGGGGCCGAATACTGGACCAGCCCCGCGTTCACGACCGGCGTCGCCAACTTGACATAGTTCTCCGTCGCGGAGGTGCGGAACAGCGTTGGGGTTCCGACGATCTTGAACCTCGTGAGATCGATGGAATAGGGCACCGCGGCGGCACCCGAGTTGCACAGGATCACGACCACCTGGCTCGAGGACGGGTCGACGGCCGCGACCGAATTCGGATCGCTGCTGGAGATGAGCGTGTAGCCCGGACTGATGAAGTGCATGAACTGCTTGCGCATGTAGTAGTTGAGAAGTCGCGTCATGGCCTGCGTCGCGTAGTGGACCTGGACCTCGCCGCAGTCGGAACCTCCGTATTGTCGGAAAATGTCCGCTGTCATGACCTGCCATTCGCACCAGACCACGGGCTTCAGGTCCCGAAGGTCGGCGATCATCCGATCGGCCATGATCATGCCGTTGCCCATGGTGCAGTCGCCGCTCTTTCCGCTCTCCGCGTTCCACAGCTCGGACTTGTTGGCCACGGCCCAGGAGTAGAGCTGCGCGCGTCTCGTGCCGCCATAGGTGTGGGTCTCGATCTGGCCCACCTTCCCCGCGATCCCGGCCGAGGAATAGCCGTTGGCGGCGCCCAGGGTCTGGTCGATGCTGTTGTCGTCGCCCCCCGCGATCTTGGTGTAGCCAAGCATGTTCTTGGTCTGCAGCTGGGTATAGAGCAACGGGATGAAGCGGTTCTGGCTGGCCTGGCTGAACGCGCAACCCTCCTGCGCCCCCAGCTGTTTCCACCACGAGGAAAGCGGCTCGTTGAAGGGTGCGATGCTGGAAAAGGTGATGTTCAGGGAGTCGTGGTAATGGCGGACGACTTCCGAGAGGTAGTCGGCGAAGGCCGTGAATTGGCCGGAAGCCAGGTTGTCGCTTCCGGTCGCGCTGCCGGAGGCGCAACCGCTGATGGTCATCCACCACGGCGGGGAGTTCGAGAACGCTTGATTGACGATGTCCGGACGCATGGACATCAGACGCTGCAGGAATTTGCGCTGGTTCGCGTCCTGCGACCAGTCGTAGGCCGCCGTTGCGGAGGCCTTGAAACCC
>CAYXXL010000110.1:0-8796 GCA_964469025.1 uncultured Fibrobacteria bacterium | reverse complement strand
CGCGGCCTTCCAGGCGTGGGCCCGCGACAAGACGCGCACCCTGGCCGATCACCTGGCCGACCGGGGCGGCCCGGACGCCGATGGACAGGCCGCCGTCGAGGCGATGGTGGCCCTACACGTCAAGCAGCACGGCGGCGACACCGAGAGGAGCCTGGCCTCGATCATCTTCGGATGGACCACCAGACCGGAGGCGATGTTTTCCACGATCACGAGGCACGCGTCCGCCGCCAGGAACGCCTGCGAGACGCAGATGCGCTTGGCGGCCGAATCGTCCAGGGTCCGTTCGAACCACTGGGTGCTGGCCGTGGAATCCATCACCTGCTGCTGCGCCAGCACCACCCGCGAAAGGGCGCCCAGGCGTTCGGCGCGCATGGGGTTGCGCTTGTAGGCCATGGCGCTGGACCCGATCTGGTCCTTCTCGAAGGGCTCTTCCACTTCCTTCAGGTGCTGGAGCAGGCGGATGTCGTTGCCCATCCGCGCCACGCTCACGGCGATCTCTCCCAATACGTGCAGGACGCGGCTGTCGATGTGGCGGGTGTAGGTCTGGCCGGAAATCGTCAACAGGCTGGGGAATCCCGCCTTGTCCGCGACCTTGCGGTCCAAGGCGTCGATCTTCTCCTCGTCGCCCGAGAAGAGCTCCACGAACGAGGCCTGGGTTCCCGTGGTCCCCTTGACGCCGCGAAACGGGAGCCATCCGATCAGTCGCGAAACCTCGTGGTAGTCCATCACCAGGTCCTGGAGCCAGGTGCAGGCGCGCTTTCCCACCGTGGTGGGTTGGGCGGGCTGGAAGTGGGTGAAGCCCAGGGTGGGCAGCGACTTGTGCTCCTCGGCGAAGGCCGCGAGGGCGGAAATGGCGCGGGCCAGGCGCTTCTTCAGGATGCGCAGGGCCTCGCGCATCTGGATGAGGTCCGTGTTGCAGCCCACGAACTGGCTGGTGGCACCCAGGTGGATGATCCCCTTTGCCTTGGGGGCGATGTCGCCCCAGGCGTGCACGTGGGCCATCACGTCGTGGCGGAGCTTCTTCTCGTAGCGGGCCGCGGCCTCGTAGTCGATGCGGCTCGCGGTGGCGCGCAGTTCCTGGAGCTGTTCCTCCGAAATGGGGAGTCCCAGCTCCTTCTCCGATTCGGCGAGCCAGATCCAGAGCTTCCGCCAGGTTCCGAACTTGAAGGAGGGAGACCAGATCCGTGCCATCTCGGCGCTGGCGTACCGGGTCTCCAGGACGTTTTCAACGGCATGTTCGTCGAAGGACATATGCGGGGCAAAGGTAGCCGTCCTACAAGGGCGCGAAATGTTTCGCCTCTACGGGCGGCTCTTCAGGGACGTCGTCGCGGGATAGGTGAAGTCGTCGTTGCCCATATGGGTCAGGGTGATGGGCGCGCCGCCCGTCGCGGTCACGTGGACGTTCCCGGTCCCGGTGTTGGTCACCGTGACCGCAGCGGTGTCGGTGCTGTGGATGGTCATGGTTCCGGTACCGGTGTTGGTGGCCGTCAACATGGCCCCGTTGTTGACGATGTCGATGGTCCCCGTCCCGACCTCGGTGGCGGCCACGAAGCCGCCGTTGTTCAAGATGTTGAGATAGCCCGCGCCGGCCACGGGAGAGACGTCCGCGGCGTTCGTTCCCGTGACGACCACATGCACGGAACTGGTGTCGGGGGCGGGAACGACCGGGGTGACGGGCAAGATTCCCGTCGTCGAACCGCTCGGGGTGTTGATGACCGTGTTGACCATCGTCACCGAGGCGAACAACCCCAAGGCCCTGCCATCGAGTGTCGCGAGAGTCATGTTTCCGGGATTGGAAATCACGACGCCCGAGCTGGCGATGATGGTTCCCACCATGGTGCCGCCGCCGGCTTCGTTGATCGTGGCGGCGCTGCCCACCTGCCAGTAGACGTTCTTGGACTGGGCCCCGTTGGCCAGGATGACGCTTCGCGCGGCTGTCGGGGTCCCCACGGCCAGGGAGCTCGCCATCTGGAACACCCAGATCGCGTTGGCGTCCCCTTGGGCATCCAAGGTGAGGTCGGATCCGGACAGCAGGAAGGATCCGCCCGCGGCCTTGTACACTCCCGGAGCCAGGGTCAATCCACCCAACAGACCAGCGCCCGGATCGATGCCCCCGGGAAGGGCGGCCAGCAGGTTGAAGGCGTTCAGGGCGTCGGCGGCCACCGCCTGGGCCAGGGTGAAGTCCGCGGGGGTTCCCTGGGGGGCGTCAGTGACCACCAGACCGTCCACGGTACCGACGTTCAGGGGCGTTTCCGTGTACACGAACGTGGGACTGTGGAACCCGGTGAGCATCGTGGACGCTCCCGTGGTCCCGATGTTCCCGTGGATCACGGTGTTGGTGCCCTGGTTGGTGATGCCCTGTCCACCTCCGAACGCGGCGAAAGGAGCGGACGCGCCCAGGGAAGGGACTTGCGCCGAGGCGACCCTCAGGAGGGAATGGGTGGAGGTCGCCGTTGTCGTGGGCGAAGAGGAATCGCAGGCCGTCAGGAGGACGGCCAGGGAGAGGAGGCCCACTCCCGTGCTGCGGATTTTTGTCGTTGTTTTCATTGGATAGGATCTCCAGCTCGAAACCATCTGCGTCGTCCAGGAGGTTTCCTGGTGGACGCGCCTTCCATGGAGGGCCGCACCGAGGGGTGTGGTCCTGCGCCGCTGGGGGCATCGGTGGAGCTTCCAAGGGCTCCGTGGTCGAAATCTTTGGGCTCGAGCTCGGGTCGCGAGCCTCGGGTCAGATGCCGGTGTCGACGACCGTGTTTACCATGGTGACGGAGGCATGAAGGGCCAGGGCGCGGCCATTCAGGGTCGTGATGGTCTTGTTGTCGGGCGTGGAGAAGGAGATTCCGGCGCTGGCGATGATGGTTCCCGCCATGCTCCCGCCTCCCGCACCGTTGATGGTGGCGGAACTGCCGACTTGCCAGTAGATGTTCTTCGCCTGGGCGCCGTTCGCCAAGATGACGCTGCGGGGGGCGGCAGATCCGCCCACGGTCAACGAGCTCGCCATCTGGAACACCCAGACGGCGTTGGCGTCGCCCTTGCCGTCCAGGGTCAGGTCCGACCCGGTGATGGCGAAGGATCCTCCCGCAGCCTTGTAGAGACCGGGGGCGATCGTGAGTCCTCCGAGCTGGCCGGCTCCGGGATCGATGCCGCCGGGAAGGGCTGCGAGGGAATCGAAGGCGGAGAGGGCATCGACCGAAGCCGCTTTCGCCGTGGCGAAATCCGCGGGACTCCCTTCGGGAGCGTCCGTGTACACCAGGCCATCGACGGCCCCGACATCCAAAGGTGTTTCCACATAGACGAAGGTGGGACTGTGGAAACCGGTGATGGTCGTGGATGCGCCGGTGGTTCCCATGTCCCCGTGGATCACGGTGTTCGTTCCCTGGTTGGTGATCCCGGCTCCACCGAAGACGGCGAATGCGCTCGCGCCCGCCAAACTCGGCAATTCGGTGCTGGAAACCTTGGGGCCCTGCGGAGCCGCTGTCGCGGAGTTCGTGGAATCGCAACCTGCAAGCAGCAATCCCAGTGACAACGAGGCCGCGCAGGCAATGGATGCCATGGCTGTTCTCATGGTGGTGTTCCTCTGCTCAATCGGGGTCCGTCAGGATCCCATCGGCGTTCCTGGTGTACACGAACAAGGCGGTGTCGGACGCAAGGTCCTGGGTAACCGCAGGGCCCGCAGGAAGGTGGCTGGCCTCCTGCCAGTCCATCTCGGTCGCACGGGCGTCGTCCACCGGTCCGACCAGCGCCGCCTGCGGACCCCGGACGACGGAGTCGACAGGAACTGTCGGCAATCCCGAATCGGAGGCGCGTGCATCGCTGACGACCAGCAACAGCGACAATCCCACCAGGGTGACCAGCATCGAGGCCATGGTGATGACACCGACTCCTGGGCCAAGATTTTTTTGATGTGAGTTCATTTGCGGTCCACCTCTTGGAGCAAAAGGTACGCTCGTATTAATTAATTAATGATATAATATTTAATTATATAAAATAATGAAATGGGTTTATTGCTGCTGCTGCGGGGCCATAGCACGATCTTTCCGGCTTTGCCATTTCCGAAAAAAGCGCTATTCTATCGCCATTTCAGGATTTCCGCGGATTTTTTGAACAGAGAAGAGAGAGGGGGCAGAGAGTCTTCCCGGGGGAGGTTATGTAGACAAATAGTTAGTGTTTTAATGAAAATTTTGGGGAAGATCGTATATACTGTGCTCAACCTGCAAGGAGGTGAGGTCGTGAAGGTGCTGATCGTCGAGGATGAACCCAAGATCTCGGAATTTCTCCGTTCCGGTTTGACGGAGGACGGTTTTTCGGTCACGGTCGCCGGAACGGGGGCGCAGGCGAAGACACTCGCCCAGACCGATTCCTTCGCGGCCTTCATCATGGACGTGATGCTTCCCGACGCCGACGGCATCGGTCTGTGCCAGAAGTTCCGCGACGATGGCATCACCGCGCCCATCCTCATGCTCACGGCCAAGGATGCGCTGACGGACAAGGTCAACGGCCTGTCCGCGGGCGCCGACGACTACCTGACCAAGCCCTTCGAGTACGAGGAACTGCTCGCGCGCTTGCGGGCCTTGATCCGAAAGACCCAGGGCTATCCCCGCTCCGCCATCCAGATCTCGGACCTGGTGATCGAGCCGAATTCCAGGACAGTCCACAGGGGCGACCAGGTCGTCGAACTCTCCAAGAAGGAATACCAGTTGCTGGAGTACCTCTCGCGCCACCACAATCGCCTGGTCACCCGTGAAATGATCTCGAAATCCGTCTGGAACTGCGACACCACCACCTACACCAACGTCATCGACGTCTTCATCAACTACTTGCGGAAGAAGATCGACAAGGATTCCGAAACCAAGCTGATCCACACCGTCCGCGGCAAGGGGTTCATCCTCAGCGACACGCCTCCCGGCGCGGCGAGCTAGTGCGGTGTCCTGCAAGTTCAGAGGCCATCTCCGCCCTGCGAAACGCCTGCTTCACGGGTTCCCCGGGACGAACCGCAAGTGGACAGACTTGCAGGAGTTCGCGCTAGGCATGGCCAAGAACTCCTCCATCAAGACCAACTTGATCCTGGTCTCGGTGGGGATCACCTCGGCGCTCATGTTCGCCCTGTATCTGGGCGCCGCGGGGTGGTACATCAGCGACCAGCACGCGGTGACGGGTGCGGTCCTTTCCACCCAGGGCGCCGGGATGAACGGCTTCTTCAAGCCCTTGGACGGCTCTACGGTCCACTTCGTCCTGATCGCGGGCTTCTTCTTCCTGGTGTCGGTGGGGATCAGCGGCGTCAGCGCGGTCTTCCTCATGACCCGCATCCTGAAGCCGGTTCGGAAGATGAGCGCCACCATGACCCGTATTTCGGAAGGCAAGCTCAACACCCGGCTTGAGCTGTTGCCCGGAAACGACGAGTTCAGCACCCTGGCAACCACCTTCAACACCGCCTTGGACCGCATCGAGAACGCCGCGCGCTTCCAGGACCAGTTGGTGAGCGACCTGTCCCACCAGTTGCGCACGCCCCTGACCTCCATGCGCGGCATGGTGGAAGTGGCGATGCTGAAGGAACACAGCAAGGACGAGTACCAGGCCATCCTGGAGAGCAATCTGGCGGAGATCGACCGGATCACTTCGCTGGTCAACACCATGCTGTCGCTGGCCAAGCTGGACGGCCACACGGAGCGCATGAACTACACGCGCACCGACCTGGTGGGGCTCCTCGACGAGACCATCCGAGAGCTTGAACCGCTCTGGGACGCGAAAGCGATCCATTTCCTCTACCGCATCTTCCAGAACCAAGGGATGGTCGAGTACCGCGCAAAGGACACCGCTGTCCCCCAGATACCCGCCCGGATCGCCAACCTGTTCCTGGTGGACCTGGACCAGTTCCACTTCAAGCAGGCGGTGATCAACATCCTGGACAACGCCTACAAGTATTCGCCCCACGGAGGCCAGATCAGCATCGAGCTGTATCCGGAGATCGTGGGCGAACCGGGGTTCTGCGGCTTCGCCGTCACGAACAACGGTCCCGCCATCGCCACGGAGACATTGCCCCACATGTTCGCGCGCTTCTTCCAAAACGACATCCTCCACCACCAAAGCGAGGGAAGCCTCTCCGACACCGTTTCCGAAAGCGCTCGCGGATTCGGGCTGGGGCTGAGCATCTGCCGCAGAATCGTGGAGATGCACCAGGGTAAGATCCGCGCCTTCAACCCGGTCACCGGCGGCGCCGCCTTCGAAATCCTTCTCCCGCTCGAGCGTCAAGCGGTCCAGGCAGGCGAATAGAGCCTCGATCTCCAGGGAGTTCCGAGGTTGGTACCTTGGGACGTCCATGATCGAGTTCCAGGACATCCGGACCCTCTCCGAACCGACGGCCTTGGACCGCGCCCGGGCGGCCCGCGAGACGTTGGGATCCCACCTGGCCATCCTGGGGCACCACTACCAGGCCGACGCCATCGTGGAGATCTCCGACATCACCGGCGATTCCCTGGAGCTTTCGCGCCGGGCCGGCGGGCTGGAATCCGAATTCATCGTGTTCTGCGGCGTGCACTTCATGGCGGAATCCGCCGACATGCTCACCTCCGAGCACCAGAAGGTGATCCTGCCGGATCTCGCGGCCGGATGTTCCATGGCCGACATGGCCACCCACGACGAATTGGAAGCCGCCCTGGAATACCTGGAAGCGGATCTGGGCCTCTCCATGTTGCCCATCACCTACGTCAACAGCTCCGCTGCGGTCAAGGCGGTGGTGGGTCGCCACGGTGGCGCCGTGTGCACCAGCACCAACGCTCCCAAGGTGGTGACCTGGGCGCTTTCCCAGCCCGGCAAGACCGTGCTCTTCGCCCCCGATCAGCACTTGGGACGCAACACGTCCTACCGCCTGGGCATCCCCTTGGAATCCATGCCCGTCTGGGATCCCAAAATCCACGACGGAGGGGCGGGAGACGACGCCTACAGAGGCGCCAAGGTGATCCTGTGGAAGGGCCACTGCTCGGTGCACACCCGCATGACAAAATCCGACGTCGAGCACTGGCGCCTGGCGGAACCCGACCGCAAGGTCCTGGTGCACCCGGAATGCGTCTTCGATGTGGTCCAGTCCGCGGACCTCGCGGGTTCCACTTCCTTCATCCTGGACACGCTCGAAAAGGCCCCCGCAGGCTCCACGTGGGCCGTGGGCACGGAAGTGAACCTGGTCCGCCGCCTCTCCAAGCTCCACCCCGACAAGGACGTGGTCCCCCTCTCGCGCATCCAGTGCCTGTGCAGCACCATGTTCCGCATCGACCCCTGGCACCTCTGCTGGGTCCTTGAAAACCTGGTGGAAGGAACTGTGGTCAACCGGATCACGGTGGACGCACAAACACGCCATTGGGCAGGGCAAGCCCTGGAGCGGATGCTGGCGCTGTCCTGAATTCGGGAAGAATCAGGTCATGGGAGCGATCACTCGCATGGAGGCGGCAAGGCTGGATCGCAGTGTGACACGACGACGGAAAGCGGGACGCCACGACCGTCTACAAGGATGGATCGCTTGGTCCCCATTTTTTCCCCGGTCCGTTGGATTGGGTCCAACCGACTCTCGGGCCAGCGGGGCCTTGTTCATGCTCCCGTCGACACTCTGCCAATGCCAAGCTATTCCTTCCAGTTCATTGCATTCCGCAAGACCTGCCGCCCACATCTGCTCGAACACCCCGAGCCTGGACCATTCCATGAAGTACTCATGGATCGCGCTTGGGGATCCAAACTCCGACTTCGGCAACGCCTTCCATTGGATGCCGGTGCGCGCCACGTAGAAGATCGCGGCAAGCACGGTTCGCTTCTCCATCGGTGGACGACCGGCTCCAACAGCGCGCTTGTATTTCTTCTTCGGATCCCGCGATCGATCAGGAAGCAAATGTTCCACCTTGAACCAGAATTCGTCGGATATCGTCCACGACTTCTTCCTGAACGGTTTGCTGCCAGTTTTCGGTGTTGCTGAGGAATGGGTGCAATTCATGCCTCAATTATAATTTACGGATAAAATCTTACCTTGTCCGCCCATGGCCTCCCGGCCTTCGGCGGACACCGGTCGCTTTCACCCGAAAAACGGCCGGTCGCTTTGGGCGAAATTTGCATCTAGTATGCATCTTTTCGCTGATCGATGGAAATGAAGTCAACACGGTTTTCTTTTTCATTGATGATATAAAAAAGGCGGTATCGCCCAATTCTGTATCGCCACGTCTCCGGGGTGTATCCTTTTAACTTCTTGATATTCGGTCCATAATGAGGCTCTTGTTTAACCTGAGGAGCCATGTATTCACTAATCTTTTTTTCGATTGACTGTCGATCACGGGATGTAATTCGTTCCAAACAGGAATCAAATTCATTTGTTATAAAGAGTTTATACATTACAGAAAGCGTCCCGCATTGGACTTGGCATTAACTATTCCTCGAGCAAGACTTTCGTTCAGTTTCTTGTTGGTCCGAATTTCATCCATTTCAAATTCATCGGCATATTCATTTGCTTGAATATATCGGATAGTTGCAGTCTCAATAAAATTGGAAATGGGCCGATTCTCCAATTCAGCCAGATGCTTGATTAGATCGTACTTGTCAGATTCAAGGCGTAGTGTGATCGTTTTGTGCATGATGCCCTCCTGAACGAAATATATTCGTTTTCATTCAAAAACGCAACAACAATTTTCCACCGGTTCAAATTTTGACATGAGTATGCAAATTTTGCTCTGTTGTTTATTGCTGCTAAATGCGGGTAACGCACCATATTCACCGCGTCGCGGGGAATCGGCACAACATCGAGCCCGCGATCGCGGTGGAATTGGA
>CAYXXL010000109.1:0-8856 GCA_964469025.1 uncultured Fibrobacteria bacterium | reverse complement strand
AAGCGCTACCAGAACCAGTTGCTGTCCACGGCGGAGGTCATCCAACACCTCATCGACCTGGCCAAGGAACTGCGCCGGGAACGCGACCGCGCCGGCAACATGAACCTCACCGAGGACGAACTGGCCTTCTACGACGCTTTGGAAACCAACGACAGCGCCGTCCAGGTGTTGGCGACGACCAACTCCGGGCCATTGCCCGCGAGATCGCCGAGCGGGTGAAAGCCAACGCCACCATCGACTGGACACTCAAGGAAAGCGCCCGGGCCAATCTGATGCGGCACGTTGGGCGTGTTCTGCGATTGCATGGATACCCACCGGACAAACAGAACCAAGCAATCGAAACAGTTCTCAAACAAGCGGAATTGCTGGCCGACAAACTAACGAAATAACAAAGCAGCGGAGAATCCCATGCGAGGCATAAAAAGCCCAGGACAACGGCGGGGGGTCCGGGGGACTCGATGATTCGGAGGGCGGCCCTACATCCATCGGCCTAAGCAGGCCGATGGAAGCACGTCCCAACGGCCGCCCGGAGAGTTCGAGACCCCCGGTGGCGGGATCCCCAAGGGCCGCCAGTGGCCCTTGGGTCGGGGTACAGGGACCCGACGGCCCCTGTAAACGTGCGCCCAGCGCCCGAGCCGAAGGCTCCAGCGCAGCGCAACGGGCCAAAGGCCCAACCCACAGCACTATTCTTTTCCAGTCTCTCGATCACCCCTCACCGTCTCCAGGAGAAGCCATGGCATCCGACAACAATCCCGTCGCCCCCGATCCCTGTGCGGCCCCCGCGACAAGCACCGGCAACCACGCCCTGCGGTTCCATCTCCCCATCAAGCACCTGATGCCCGTGTTCGGCGAAGGGTGGTTCGCCCTCAAGGCCGAGGCCTTCGCGCGGTTCTTCGGGACGCCCGTGTTCCTGGTGGCCCAGACCGCCGTCGTGGGCATCTGGATCGGGATCAACGTCGCCGGGCTCACCAAGTTCGACGTCTATCCGTTCATCCTCCTGAACCTCGCCTTCAGTCTCCAGGCGGCCTACGCGGCTCCGCTCATCCTGCTGGCGCAGACCCGGCAGGCCGACCGCGACAAGGCCCACGCCGAAGCCGACGCGCAGCACCGGGAAGCCATCGCCGAGATGAACGAGAAGCGACAGATCCTGGCCGCCCAGCAGACCGTCCAGATGGTGGAACTGCTCCAGCAGAACACCAAGCTCACCGAGCTCACGACGCAGTTGAGCCAGCGCATCGAAACGCTGACCCAGGAGATGCACGACAAGATCCTGACGTCGTGACCCCCCTCGCCTTCCGCCTATTCGGTCCAGGCCGCGTACGTCCCGATCACCGAAAGTTCGGTGACCATCTCGCCCAGGTGTTCCAAGGCCCTGTCGACCTTGGGGTCGCCCGCGACCAGATGCAGGTCCACGAAGAAACGGTAGCGCCACGGCGCTCCGGGGATGGGCCGGGATTCGATGCGCGCGAGGTCGATGTCGCGCAGGGCGAACACGCCCAAGGCGCGAAACAGGCTGCCGGGTCCGGCGTTGTCCAGGGTGAAGGCCAAGCTGGTCTTGGACGCTGTTCCGGGAGGCGGCGGCGAGGGCTCCAGCGCCGCGAAGAGGAAGCGGGTGAAGTTGGAGGGGTCGTCCTCCATGCCTTCGTGCAGGATCTCCAGGCCGTAGGTCTCGGCGGCGAGCTTGGAGGCGATCACCGCCACTCCCGGTTCCCGGGTCTGGGAAAGCTCGCGTGCGGAGGCCGCGGTGTCCCCTCTGGAGATCCGCGCCTGGGGGAGCAATTCCTGCAGGTGCCGGCGGCACTGGAGGATGGGCTGGGGGTGCACGCGCACCTCGTGGATGTCCCGGATTCGCGTGCCGGGGAGGGCCATCAGGCAGTGGTGTACGTGGACCACGGTTTCCGCCACGGCGTGGAAGCCCGCGTCCGCCAGGACGTCCCAATTGTCGTGGAGGTTCGCCGTTCCGGCCAGGGTGTTTTCCACCGGCAGCGCGGCCAGGTCCACGGTGCCGTTGCGCAGGGATTCGTGGACGGTGGGAAAGTCGGGGAGGCCCACCGCCACCGCACCGGGGCCGTAGATCTGGCGGATGGCCATCTCGGAATAGGCGCCGGGCTGGCCTTCGTACGCCACGCGCGGCGCGTGGGCCGTGGGCTTCGCAGGGGTCCTGGATTCGATCGACATGGACTGGGAAACTAGAACCTGGCGGAATTGCCGGTGGCGACGGTCCCGGTGGAGTCCGTTTCCGTGCCTATCCTTCCCCAAGGCCGACCGCGTTGCATTGTCGAGGATCCTGCGAAGGTTCCGATGGAAGGGGTGGCATGGAGAGACGCGCGAAAGACGTTGCCTCCGGTGGCGACCAGGTTGCCGGGTTTGGAAGGGTGCACGAAATCGACGGGATCCGGGGGTGGGCGGCGCTGTCGGTCCTGCTCTTCCATTTCGTCTACACCTGCCTGGGCACCCGAATGCCCTTCTTCCATGGTCCACTCTTTCGCACCACCATGGATGGGTCCCTCGCGGTCCTGGTCTTCTTCGTCCTTTCCGGGGATGCCTTGGCCACGGCCTTCCTGGGCTCCAACCTCCGAGGCCGCCTGCGCATGGTGGTGGGACGGTGGCCTCGTCTGGCGTTTCCCGTCGCCATCTCCTGCATCATCGTGTTCGCCCTCGTCCAATTTGGCGCGGTGTTTTCCCGCGAAGCGGGGGTGGCCCTGGGTCTGGAGGATTGGCTGGGCTCCTTCCTGAACTTCCGCACGCATGTCTGGGGCCTGTTGCGGTTTTGCCTGGTGAACGTTTTCCTGACCTCCGACCCGGAGGGATCCTACAATCCCATCCTCTGGAGCATGGCCGTGGAATTCAAAGGCTCCTTCCTGGTCTTCGGGTATCTGTTCGCGGCCGCGAGGATGAAGCTTTGGGGACACCTCGCGTTGCTGGGAGCGATTTCCGGCCTCCTGGTGTGGAAGGGCTCCTACCTCTGCCTCTTTCCGATCGGGATCGCTTTCGCTCTTTGCCGGAGGGCGGGCGTGTTGGACAAATGGCGATCGACGCGGGTGGGAATCGGAGCGGGATGGCTCCTTCCGGCCGCGGTGGGGCTTTGGATCGCATTCGCAAGATTGCCTTTGGAGACCTTCCGGGGCGTTGTCGCGGCTCCTCTGTTCCTGCTCGGGGTCCATGCGAACCCGTGCCTGCTGGGGTTCTTCCGATCCCGCCTCTCCCTGTTCCTGGGCAGGATCTCCTTTCCTCTGTACGTGCTCCAATTCCCGGTGCTCGTCTCCCTGTCCTCGTGGCTGTTCTGGAAGGTAGGAGCCGCCGGCCGATTGGATCCGGGCACGGGATTGATGGTGGCCTTGGTCAGCTGCCTGATCACGGGGGCGTTGGCCTTCCCCCTCGCTTGCCTGGACGAATCCTACCAGCGGGGTTTGCGGCGGGTGCTGGGTGGGAAACGGACGTGATGTCGCGGGTGGAGCGGTTCAGTTCCCTCCCTGCAACTTCTTGAGCTCGTCGCGCAGTTTGGCCGCTTCCTCGTATTGCTCCTCTTCCAAGGCCGCGGAAAGACGGTTCTGGATCTGTTCGAGGGCGTCGTGCCTGTTGGCGTCCTCGTCCTCTCCTTGGCGTTCGAAGGGGACGGAAGTCTCTTCCCAGAGGTCGCGATCCACGTAGATGGGGGCGGAAAACCGCAGGGCCAGGGCGATGGCGTCGGAGGGGCGCGCGTCGGTTTCCACTTCCTCTCCGTCCTTGGAGAAGACCAGCCGGGCGAAGAAGGTGCCCTCCTGGGCCTCCGTAAGCAGCACCCGGATCACCTCCGATCCCAGTTCCTCCAGAACGGACTTCATCAGGTCGTGCGTCAGGGGGCGCGGAAATTGTCCGCCGTTCAGGGCCTGGGCGATGCTGTGGGCCTCCGGAGCCCCGATGAAGATGGGCAACCCCTTGTGCGATCCCGGCAGCCGCAGGAGCACCATGAAGCCCACGTTGGAGAGCGTGAGGGCTTCGACCTTGATCTCGAGGAATTTCCAGGCGTCGAAGGACATGGCTCGAAGATACCCTATCCGCCCGATCCCGGTCGAGAGCTTTCGTCGATGGACCTCACCAGCTTCGCCACGCCCTGGACAGGAGGAGCAGGCCGGTGAGGAACGAGATCGGCGCGGCCATCAGGCGGAAGGTGCGCTGGGCCGACGGGGGGCGGCGCAGATCCCAGACCACCACGCTGGATCCCCATCCCAGACAGATTCCGCAAGCCTGGAGGCCCGCCGCGCGCGGTCCTTGGACGGTGGCCAGGAGCCCTTGGCCCAGGAACAGGGTGGCGCCGTGGCGGAGCAAAAGATCGCGGCCCGAGGCGAAGGACAGCCGGTCCAGCGGGCGGCGTTCGCGCGGCAGGGGGTGGCTGGAGAAGATCCAAAGGCTCTCCAGCAGGTAGAGGACCGCGGCGGTCCCCAGCGGCAGGAACTCCAATTCGTGGCTTCGCACCACGGGAGCGAGGGCGTCGGCGCAAAGGAGCGCGAGGCAGGCGAGCCCGACCAGCGCGAATCCTTGGCCCAGCACGAAGGAGAATCGCCCCGAAGACCTCGCGTCGGGGTTTTCCGGAGCGAGCGTCTCGCCCAGGAGACCCCATCCTCCCAACATCCAGAACACGAGAAATCCGAAGGTGATGTGCAGGCCGTTTCCGGCCGCTAGGGTGGTCATGCTCCGAAAGATGCGAATCCAACCGCCCGGAAGGTTCCCCCTCCCCGCCACTGCCGGGTCTGGGTGATGCCGGTGGGATCCGTCCCGGACACCACCCGCTGCAAGCGACCTCGGGCGCGCTCGGCGATGGCGGGATCCATCTCCACGGAAATCCAATCGCGGCCGGTCTTGTGGGCCACGGCGGCGGTGGTGCCGGAACCGCAGAACGGATCCAGGACCAGGTCGCCCGGCTCCGTGCAGAGCTCCAGCAGGCGCTCGGCCAGGCTCTCCGGTTTCTTGCCGCTGCGAAACGGCACCGCCCCCTCGCGGCCCAGGTTGATGGTGGACAGGTCGGTCCACAGGTCGGACAAGGGCTCGTCCAGATGGTCGGAGAGGAAGAGCATCTGCTTTCCCTCCCACCAGACGTAGGACTCTCCCCAGGGCGAGACCAGCCGGGCCAACGGGGTGCGGGGACGTTCGGCGTCGGGCAGGCCCGTGAACCAGCGGTTGTTGGTGCGGTACACGCATCGGGAGGCGTTCTCCTGGCGGAACCGCTCCAGGGAGCCGGGGTCGTCGGGAATTCCACGTGCCTGGGCGGCCTCCTTCAAGGGCACCACCCGCCACGATTCCACCTGGTCCTGGGGGTTCTCCAGGAACCAGCGATAGTACTTGGCATAGGCGTCCAAGCGGTCGGACGATTTTTGTCTGCGCATGGGGCGAAGCGCGGCCCGGGGGCCGGCACCGTACAGTAGCACGTATTCCTTGACGCGGGGAAGCAGGCGGTCCTGGTAGCGCATCTTCACGCCGGACAGTTCGCTCATCTTCACGCACACGGTGTTGATGCGCCGTTCCCGTCCCGCGATCCCGTCCAAAAGGGTCTGCAGCGCGGCCTGTTCGGAGTCGTCGATGTGGCAGGCGAGGATCCCGTCCGGAGTCAGGAATTTGCAGAAAAGGCGCAGCCGTGGTTCCAGCCAGGCGAGCCACTGGGCGGAATCGCGATCGTCGGGATAGTCCTTGCGGTTCTTCGCGTTGTAGGGCGGATCGGCCAGCACCAACCGACACCGCCCGCCGAATTTGGGAAGCAGGCCGGGAAGGACCCCCAGGTTGTCCCCCCGGACCAGAAGCCCGCGGGAACCCGCCGTCATGGCAGCTTCACCACCTGGCGCTGGCGCAGCAGGTCCAGGGAGAATCCGGTCGCGCCCGCCAACAAGGCGAAAACCGACACGGTGTTTCCGGCCGCGTTGACCCGCGCCGAAAGGAGGAGGTCGTTTCCGTCCATGCGCAGGTCGGTCACTTCCTCGGACGTGCGCAGGAGGCGGTCGCGTCCGTCCATGACGTCCGGAAGGGGCTCGGTGCCAAAGCGGAGGGCGGCTTGGCGGAGGAGCTTGGCGTCGGAAAGGTCCGGCCCGTCCTTGGTCGCGTCCGACAGCAACCGGTAGGTCATGGTGGGGGGAACCGGGAGATCGTAGCCGGGCGACGGCTCGAAGGAGACGACGTCGAACCCGGCGGGGAGGAAGGCGGAAAGGAGGGCGGGCACGGAGGAGGGATCTTCCGGGGCCACCTCCAATTCCACCAGGAAGGATTCGGAAAGGGTGGAAAGTCCCACCGGCAAGGCGCCGGCGTTCTTGAACCTCGGCTTGGGGCTGAAACCGCGGCTGTAGAAGAGCTTCAGCCCCGCGCGGCGCATGGACTTCTCCAGAAGCCCCATGGTGCCGTGGTGGCTCAGGAACCTGGCGAGGCCCGTCTTGGAGAAGCGGATGAGCCAAGGTTGGCCGCGCTGGGATTTGGTCTTCTCGTTCCAGCCCAGGTCGGGTGCCGTTGCGTCCGGTTCCTCTTCCGCCGAGCCTTCGGGGTTCTGTGGTGGCGCGGTTTTCGGAGACACCCGTCCGCGCTCCAGGCGGGCGAGCGAACTGGGGTCCAGGGGCATGCGGCCCTCCGCCTCCGGTGGCAGACCGGCGGCGGGTCCCGCCTTGGCCTTGCCCGCGTAGGTCCCGGGCGGGGGCAAGGTGACCTGACCGGGTTCGGGCGGCGAGAGCTTGATGTCGGCGTAGTTGCCGGGAATCCCGCAGTGGTTGCAGGCTCCCCAGCGGCAGTCGGGAACCTCTTCGGTTTCCGGCTTGTACATCTTCTTCCACTCTTCCTTGAGGAAGCCCTTGGTGGCCCCGGCGTGGATGAAGTCCCAGGGGAAGGTCTCGTCCAGCTCGCGGCGCCGGAACACGCGCTGGTCGGAGTCGTAGCCGTGGCGCGCGAAGATCTCCTTCCAGGCGTCCAGTCCCCGGAAGCTCTTCTCGTTCGACTCGAAGACCATCCCCTCGCGCGAGGCCTCCAGGATCATGGGGGCCAATTGCCGGTCGCCGCGGGCGAACACGGATTCGACGTACCCGATCTCCCAGTGGCTCCAGGTGATGCGCACGTGCTTGCGCAGTCGGAATCTGTCCCGCACGAAACGGATGCGCTCCTGCGCCTGGTCGCCCCCCACGTAGGGTTCCCACTGCATGGGCGTGTGCGGCTTGGGCACCAGGATGCCCACGTTGGGATGGATCTCGGCGCGGCGGGTGTGGCGCGAGCCCACCTTGGCCAGGCTTTCGATCAGGCCGCAGAAGGCGTCCATGTCTTCCATGTCCTCGGTGGGAAGCCCGATCATGGTGTAGAGCTTGATGGAGTGGCCGCCGTTCTGGAAGACCCCCTCCGCCGCCTGCACCATGTCCTCGTCGGAAATCGTCTTGTTGATCAGCTTGCGCAGGCGCTGGGAGCCGGTCTCCGGAGCGAAGGTGGCGGTGCGTCCGCCGCGCGCGCGCGCGACCTTGCGCGAGAGGGCCTGCCCGAACATGTTGGCGCGCAGCGACGGCAGGGACAGGTTCACGTTGCGGAAGGCGGGATCGTCCACCAGGCGGTCCACCAGGGGTTCGATCCGCGAATAGTCGGCGGTGGAAAGGGACAGGAGTCCCAGCTCGTCGGATCCGGTGGATGCCAGTCCGGCCTTGGCCAGGTCGATCACCTGGTCGGGGGTGATCTCGCGGATGGGCCGGTACCAGTAGCCTGCCTGACAGAATCTGCAACCCTGGGTGCACCCGCGCACCAGCTCCACCGCGAAGCGCTCGTGGACCACGTCGCCGTTGGGCACCGGCACCTGGACGGCCATGTCCCGGGGGTCCAGGTTCTCCACCCAGGTGCGGCGCACGCCCTTGGCGCGGGCGTAGGGGCCGTTTCCGTCCATGCCCGCCGGGATCAGGTCGCCGAAGGGTCCCATCTCCATGGGGATGGCGGTGGGGACGTACATGCCGGGAAGGCCCGCGACCAGGCGCAGGATCTCGGCGCGCGGGATTCCTTCTTCGCGACGGCGCTGGGCCAGTTCCATGAGGGCGCGCACCAGGATCTCGCCGTCCCCGACCACGAAGGCGTCGAAGAAGGGGGCCACCGGTTCCGGATTGGCGGTGCAGGGTCCGCCCCCGATCACCAGCGGGTCTTCCTCGCCGCGGTCGGCGGCCCAGACCGGGATCCCCGCGAGATCCAGGACGTAGGGGACGTTGGTGTAGTTGAGTTCGGTCTGGAGGGTGATGCCCACGACGTCGAATTCCGTCAACGGTCGGTGCGTCTCCAGGGATCCCAGGGGGATGCCGTTCTTCCGCAGGAGGTCGCCCATGTCCGGCCAGGGCGCGAAGGCGCGCTCGGCGGCCCAGCGGGGATCCGAGTTCACCACGTGGTACAGGATCCGCAGCGCGTTGTTGGACATGCCCAGTTCGTAGAGGTCCGGGAACACCAGCGCGATCCGCGCGCGCGCCTCTTCCTTGACCGTCTGCCCGGCTTCCCCACCAATGTATCGGTAGGGATTCTCCACCTGCGAGAGCAGTGGGGCGATGGCATCCTGGAGCGTCATGGAAGTCCTGTCTGGGGCACCGCGGACCGTCCGCTGCCGAGGTGGGCCAAGATACCTTCCCTGCGGTCTCCTCGCGCACCCGTGGTCGTATTGCCGAGGGTCCAGGCGAGTAGGTTTTGGCGCAACCATGATGATCGCCCTTCTCCTCCATCTTTCCACGGCCCAACCGGTCGACATTCCCCTGGACGCGGGCACCTGGGTGCGCAAATCCCTTTCCGTCCTGCCCGTGGCCGCCGCCCCGTGCGTCCCGGCCTCCGCGGAGGAGATGCGCAGGGAGTGGAAGGAGGAACACCCGCAGAAGGGGAAGCGAAAGCCCAAGCCTCCTTCGG
>CAYXXL010000108.1:0-8957 GCA_964469025.1 uncultured Fibrobacteria bacterium | reverse complement strand
CCATCATGTCCAGCTTGAGGGTCTGGGTCAAAAAGTAGAGGGCGTAGAACTGGCCGCCGTACCAGACCACCGCCTGGCCCGCGGTCGCTCCGAAGAGGGAAAAGACCACGACCTTGAGGTTCCGCATGTCCGCGAAGGCGTCCTTCAGCGGCGCGCCGCTGCTCTTTCCCTCCTCCTTCATCTTCTTGAAGACCGGACTCTCGTCGAGCTTCATCCGCATGCGCACCGAGAAGGCGAGCATCACGATGGAAACCAGGAAGGGAATGCGCCAGCCCCAGATTTCGAATTGGCCTCCCGTCAGGGACTTGCAGGCTTGAACCACCAGGAGGCTCATCAGCAATCCCGCCGTGGCTGTGATCTGGATCCAACTGGTGAAATAACCCCGTTTTCCTTTCGGTGCGTTTTCGGCGACATACGTGGCCGCCCCGCCGTACTCGCCACCGAGGGCCAATCCCTGCAGCAGTCGCATGGTCACGAGGACGATGGGAGCGACGATGCCGATCGCGTGGTGGTTGGGCAAAATGCCAACCCCGAAGGTGGCCGCCCCCATGACGAGGATCGTGGTCAGGAAAGTCCGTTTGCGCCCCAGCAGGTCGCCCATTCGCCCGAAGAACACCGCTCCAAAGGGTCGGACGGCGAAGCCTGCCGCGAAGGCGAGGAGCGCGAAGATGAAGGAACTCCGATCATCCACCCCTGAAAAGAATTGCTTTCCGATGATGGCAGCCAGACTCCCGTAGAGGTAGAAGTCATACCATTCGAAGACCGTCCCCAACGAACTGGAGACGATGACCGTTCGTTCCGCCTTGGTCATGCCCTGGGTCTTTGCGCTTGTTTCCATATGGTATTGCCCTCCGGTGAGTGATTGCGCGCGGCATAAAATCATTCGGCATTCAATACACGGGGACTCCATCGCTCCAATGTCGGGTGAGACCCGGATCTTCGCATCGAAATAAACCCCCTTGAACCCGCAAATCCAATCCCGGATCCACTTCCGCTTTTGCAAACTGCGAATATGGATTGCATTACCCTCTATTCTCGAAATCGCAATTGAGCGATACCGAGCGAACTTTGCATGGGAAGAAGACGCCGCGAGTGGACCAATCTTCAACACCGCGTCCTTCGAGTGTCCGGCACCAGCCCGAACATCTCCCCTAGATTTACGATACAAGAGTCTGTTATCATGTATTTGTTCTCACCCGAAGGAGCTTCTCGTGCGTGCCGCAAGCCTTCTCCTCGCCTGGATCGTGCCCTCGGCCATGGCGGCCACCATCTACGTCAGCCCCACCGGAAGCGGTGCCAAGGACGGCAAGTCCTCCGCATCCGCCCTTGCTGGCCCTGCCGCAGGCATCGCGGTCGCCTCCCCGGGGGACACCATCCTCCTGGCGGGGGGGACCTACACCCTGAGTGCCACGGTCAAGATCACCGCAAGCGGAACTGCTACCGCTCCGATCAACCTGTTCGCCGAAAACGCCTACAGCAAGCGCGCCCTGTTCGATTTCCGCACCCAAGGCTACGGCAGCGCGAACCAGGGGATCATCCTCCAGGCGAACTGGTGGCACCTCAAAGGGATAGACGTGTGGGGTGCGGGGGACAACGGGATGCAGATCACCGGAGGCTCTTCCAACTCCGGCGGATCCAACAACATCGTGGAATGGTGCTCGTTCTACGAGAACATGGACGCTGGATTCCAAATCGTTCACGGAGGTGCGAACAATCTGGTCCTCAACTGCGATTCGCACTGGAACTACGACTCCCTGACCTCCGGTGGAAACGCCGATGGATTCTCGCCCAAACTCACCCTGGGCACCGGCAACACCTTCCGAGGTTGCCGCTCTTGGGGCAACTCCGACGACGGCTACGACGGGTACCTGAAGGAGACGGAAAGCAGCCTTCCGGACGACATCACCACCACCATCGAGAATTGCTGGGCCTTCAACAACGGCTACTACCACGGCGATCCCGCCAGCCCGAAAAACACAAGCTCCATGAACGGCACGGGGTTCAAGATGGGTGGGAGCGCCAACGCCAACCAGCGGCACAACCAGGTTCTCCACCGTTGCCTGGCCTTCGGAAACAGTTCGGGCGAGCAATTCGACCAGAACAACAACGCTGGCTCCATGACATTGATCAACTGCACGGCCTACGGCACCGGGACCAACTACTATCTGAACGAAGCCGTCCTTGGCACGGGGAAGGCCATCACTGTGGAGAACAGCATCTCCGCCGGTGGGGGCAAAGCGAACATCTTGTCAAGCGCGACCCAAGCCACCAACACATGGTCCACCGGCTTTTCAGTGTCCGATGCGGACTTCCAGAGCGTGGACACCGCCGGCGTGCGCGGACCTCGCCAGTCCGACGGCAGCCTGCCCAACATCCCCTTCATGCACCTGGCGGCCGCGAGCAAGCTCATCGACAAGGGCACCAAGGTGGCCGGCATCACCTACAACGGCACGGCCCCGGACCTGGGCGCCTTCGAGACGGGCACCACCGCTCTCCAGCCGATCGGCCTGTCGCAGGCACGGCAGGTCCGGCACAACGGGAACGTGCTCCAGATCGACAGCCGCTCTCCCGGTGCCGTCCGCGTCAGCCTGCTCCGCCAGGATGGTCGCCAGATCCGCGACCTGGGCAACTTCGAACTCGCTCCGTCAGGCACCGAAATCCGGCTCGGGGAACTTCCCCGAGGACTCTCTCTGTGCAGGGCCGCCTTCTCCGACGGCACCGAAAGGGAGATCTCGCTCCTCTCCCCCTGACGACGGGGTCTCGGCTCCGCGATTGCCGGGGGGTGTAGTTTTCCCCGATGGTCAAGCAGGCGCTGAAGCCAAGGATCTCGGATCGCCTCGCGGAACTTCCGATCTCCTCCGGGGTCTACCTGATGAAGGACGCCGACGGGGAGATCATCTACATCGGCAAGGCCAAGGTGCTGCGCAACCGCGTGCGCAGCTATTTCCAGGGCCGGGATACCGAGCACCGCGCCGCCATGCTCCTTCCGCGCCATGTCGAAGACATCGAGTGGATCGTCACCGACAACGAGCTGGAAGCCCTGATCCTCGAAGCCAACCTCATCCGCCAGCACCGCCCGCGCTACAACGTGCTGGCCAAGGACGACAAGCACTTCCCCTACCTGCGCCTGACCACCGGCGAGGCCTTCCCCCGGCTGGAGGTGGTGCGCCGGGTGGAGAAGGACAAGCACAGGTATTTCGGACCCTACACGGACGCCCGGGCCATGCGCCAGACCCTTTCCTTGGCGCGCGAGCTCTTCCGGATCCGCGACTGCGAACTGGACCTGTCCCGCAGGAGGCTGGAACGCCCCTGTCTTTCCTACCACATCCACCGCTGCGACGGGCCCTGCATCGACGCCTTGACGGAATCCGACTACGCCCCCGTGGTGTCGCAGATCGTGCTGTTCCTGGAAGGAAGGAGCCGCGAGCTCCTGGCCGAACTGCGCGGCGAGATGGAAGAGAAGGCGGCGCGCCTGGATTTCGAAGGTGCCGCTCGGCGCCGCGACCAGATCTCCTCGCTGGAGAAGATCCACGTCTCCCAGAAGATGGACCTCGGGGAATTCGTGGACCTGGACGTGCTCGCCCTGTCCCGGGAAGGCCGATGGGCCTGCGTCGCCCGCTTCCAGGTGCGGGGCGGGACCGTCCTGGACCGGTCCCACCACATCGTGAAATGCCCGCTGGAGGAGGACGACGACGAAGTCATGGAGCGCGCCGTGATCGAATTCTACCCGCAGGGGGTCCAGGCGCCGCCGCCGGAGATCCACGTCTCGGTGGTGCCGTTGGATCGCGAACTGCTGGAGCGGCACCTGGAGCGGGTGGCCGGGCGCAAGGTGCGACTCGTCCGGCCCAAGCAGGGTGATTCCTTCAAGACCATCCGGATGGCGCTCGCCAACGCCCGGATGCTGCTGGTGGAGCATCTGGCCAAGCTGGAGATCCGCAACCGCGTCACCCAATCCGTGGCCGCCTTGCAGGAGGCCCTCGGCTTGGCCGATCCCCCGAGGCGCATCGTCGGTTTCGACATCTCCCATCTTTCGGGAACGGGAACCGTGGCCTCGATGGTGAATTTCCTGGACGGGCGGCCCGCCAAGGCCGGTTACAGGCGCTTCCACGTCAAGACCGTGGAGGGAATCGACGACTTCGCCTCCATGCGCGAGGTGGTGGGTCGGCATTTCCGCAGGCTGCGCGAGGAGGGTGGAGATCCTCCCGACCTGGTCCTGATCGACGGCGGCAAGGGCCAGTTGGGCATGGCGGTCGAAGCGATCCGCAGAGAGGGATTTCCCGAGCAGGCCCTGTTGGGACTGGCCAAGAGGATCGAAGAGGTCTTCCTGCCCGGACGTTCCGATCCGATTCTCCTCTCCCTCCATTCGCCGGCGCTGAAGCTCCTCCAGCACATACGCGACGAAGCCCATCGGTTCGCCATCACCTTCCAGCGCAACCAGAGGACCGCGACGGTGGCATCGTCCTGGTTGGACTCCGTCCCCGGGATCGGACCCTCCAAGCGCAGCCTCCTGTTGCAGCAGTTCGGTTCCGTGGCGCGTTTGCGCCAGGCGACGGAGGCGGAATTGGCTGCCGTGGTGGGGTCGAAGCTCGGGAGTTCGTTGCGGCGTGCCATCGATCAGGACGCCCCCGAATCGGAAGCGAGTCTCCTTCTCGCGGCGGAAACCCCGGGCGAGATCCAAACCTGATCCAGCGACAATGGACTGCCAAATCTTCGATTCGGCCCTATGATTGCGCCTCCGGCCATTCGACCGACTCCGGCCATTTCATCCATCCAGCACATCGGAGACCCATGAGCACCGCGACGCGATTCGACCTCTCCCAGAAGGACATTCCCGAAGCCTGGTACAACATCGCCGCCGACGTCCCGGAGCCGATGCCCCCGCACCTGCACCCGGGCACCCAGCAGCCCGTGCCCGCGGAGATGATGGAAGCCGTCTTCTCCAAGGGGGTCGTCGAGCAGGAAATGTCCACCGAGCGGTGGATCGAAATGCCCGAGCCGGTCCGCGAGGTGCTGGCGCTTTGGCGTCCCACCCCGCTCCTGCGCTCGGTGCGCCTGGAGCGCGCGCTGGACACCCCGGCCCACATCTACTACAAGTACGAGGGCGTCTCCCCGGCGGGTTCCCACAAGCCCAACTCCGCGGTTCCCCAGGCCTGGTACGCCAAACAGGCGGGGATCAAGCGCCTGGCCACCGAGACCGGGGCCGGCCAATGGGGAAGCTCCCTGGCGCTGGCCTGCAAGCTCTTCGGCTTGGAGTGCAACGTCTACATGGTGGGTTCCAGCTACAGGCAGAAGCCCTACCGCCGCATGGCGATGGAGACCTGGGGGGCCTCGGTGCACGCGAGCCCCTCGAGCGAGACCGAGTTCGGTCGCAAGTTCCGGGCGGAGAACCCCGACACGGCCGGTTCCCTGGGTGTGGCCATTTCCGAGGCCGTCGAGGACACCATGACCCATCCCGGGACACGTTACGCCCTGGGCAGCGTCCTCAACCACGTGTGTCTGCACCAGACCGTGATCGGCCAGGAGGCGCTCCAGCAGATGGAACTCGCCGGAGAGTATCCGGACGTGGTCATCGGCTGCGCCGGAGGTGGATCCAACTTCGCCGGCATCGCGTTCCCCTTCGCCCGCCGCAACCTGAAGGAAGGATGCACCACCCGGCTTGTGGCCGTGGAGCCCTCGTCGTGCCCGTCGCTCACCCGTGGAGAGTATCGCTACGACTTCGGCGACGTGGCCATGACCACGCCGCTCCTCAAGATGTACACCTTGGGCAACGACTTCATGCCCCCGGCCCTGCACGCCGGAGGTCTGCGCTACCACGGCATGGCCCCCACGGTCAGCCACTTGCATTCGCTGGGCCTGATCGAATCCCGCGCCTACGAGCAGGGGGAAGTGTTCGACGCCGCGGAGCTTTTCGCGCGCACCGAGGGACTCATCCCCGCACCGGAATCCTCCCACGCCATCAAGGCGGCCATCGACGAGGCGCTGGAGGCCAAGAAGGAAGGCAAGCCCCGCGTGATCGTGTTCAACCTCAGCGGACACGGCCTCCTGGACCTGACCAGCTATGAAGCCCACCGCAACGGCAGCATGAACATGTGAGACGAAAAATGCCCGCCGGTTGTTTTCCGGCGGGCATCGTCGATCCCCCCGTACGGACGCAAAATTTTGCGTCCCCACAGACGATCCCGAGCTACCCCAGAACGGCCTCGACGGTGTGCTCGCCGCAGGCGAAGATCGGGGCCACGTTTCCCTCGATGGCCTTGCCGTCGACGGAAAACGACTTCACGCCCTTGCTGACGTGGCCGGGGTTGCGGACGACGATCCGATAGGTGGCTCCGCGCCATTTGCGCACCACCTCGAACCCGTCCCAGGCCTTGGGGATGCATGGATCCACGATCAGGCCCTGGAAGGATGATCGCACTCCCAGGATCCACTGGGTCGCGGCCTGGTAGGTCCAGGAGCTGGTTCCCGAGAGCCAGGCGTTGCGGCCCAACCCGAATTGCGGGTGCTCGTCGCCCAGGATGTTCTGGGGATAGCAGTAGGGCTCGGATTCGAATTCGTCCAGGATCTCGTTCTTGGCGGCCGGGTTGATCTGGTTGTAGTACTGGAAAGCGAGTTCGCCGCGGCCCAGGATGGTTTCCGCGATCATCACCCAGGGGTTGGCGTGCAGGAAGATTCCGCCGTTCTCCTTGGCTCCGGGCGGATAGGTGCTCACACCGCCCAAATTGGGATCGAATCCGTTGAATCCGGGCCAGGAGAGCTTGATGCCGTTGCGCGTGTTCATGTACCGATGGACGGAGTCCAATGCGGCGATCGCCCTCTCCCCCTCGGCGAAACCCGAGAGCACCGGCCAGCTTTGGCCGTTGGTGTAGAGCTTGCCGTACTGGTTTTCCGCCGACCCCATGGCCCTGCCTTCGTGGTCGAACCAGCGCTTCCACCATTTCCCGTCCCAGGCCACTTCGTTGACGATCTTCTTCATCTCGTCGTAGTACTTCTGGAACTCGTTGGCTTCGGCGGAGTGTCCCGCGGCGTTGGCCACCTCGATGGCCTCCGCGAGGGCCTTGCCGAATAGGTTGGCGTTGAAGAGGGACTCGGCGCCGTTGGGCAGGTTGACGGTGTCGTTCCAGTCCGCGAAGCCGAGCAAAGGAAGGCCGTGGGCGCCGCGGTGGTTCCAGGTGAAGCGCAGCGAACGGATGAGGTGTTCCCACACGGTGCCGGACTCGATGGCCTTGCCGGTGTGCTTGTCCTTGTCGTAGAACGGAATCTCCTTTTCGAGGAAGGAAAGGTGCCCGGTCTCCTTGAGGTACCCCGCCACGGTCAGCACGATCCAGAGATGGTCGTCGCCGTAGTACTTCGGCCGGTCTTCCTTCTCGCGGGCATCGCCTTCGTTGGCCTCCATGGTGGAGGGGAAGTACTGGTGCATCCCCGAGCCGTCCATCTTCTGCACGGAGAGAAGGTTTTCGGCGAGCACGCGCGCTTCTTCCGGCATGTGGGACATGACGCCCAGCAGGTCCTGGGAGCTGTCGCGGAACCCGATGCCGCGGTCGGAGCCGTACCCCAGTTGGTAGAGCGAGAGGTAGCGGGACCAGTTCTTGGTGGTGTGGCACTGGCGGGGATTGTGCACGTTCACCATGGAGTTGAACGACGGATCGGGGGTGCGGACCTGAACGGCCAGGAGGTAGTCCTCCCAGAACTTGGAAAGCTCCCGGAAGGCCGCGTCCACATTCGCAAGGTCGCGGTACTTCTCGATGGCGGGCTTGGCCTCGGCGATGGACGCTTCCTGTCCAAGCTGGGTGGCGGTGCGGAAGGAGGCCCCGGGCTTGAGGATTCCGGCACTGATCTGCAGGGCGGCGATGTTGTCGCCGCGCAACGGCTGGGAGTTGGAAAGCTTGGGGTTGTCCAGGGAGAGGGGGTGGGCCCAGGATCCCAGCTCGTTTCGGCCCAGGAACACGCGGCGATCGCCTTCGAAGGCGACCACGGGCCTGTCCGCCGTCGCGTAGTTCACCGCGTAGTCGCGCTTCATGAAGGCGTACTGCTCCAGCACCACGTGTCCGGTGGGCTCCGAGTGTGCCTTCATGGTCATGGTCTGGGGGACCCAGTCCGCGTTGGTGAGCTGCTTGAGGGCGTCGAAATGGCTGAACTCGTACACCGGCACGATGTCGACGGTCTTCTCTTCGGAGGAGATGTTCTCCACGACGATGTCCTGGAGGAGCGTGTTGGATCCGGTGGGAACGAACACGGTCACCTGCACGCGGATGCCGTTTCGCTCGGCGACCCAGCGACTGTAGGAAAGGCCCACATGGCATTCCCACTTGTCCAGCGGAGCCAGCACGGGGGTGAAGAAGGGCGTGAAGAGATCCACCTTCCCCGCGGCGTCCTTCACGCGGATGTAGACGGTGGACCCCTTGAAATCCGAGGCCGGCGTCCAGGCCAGGTACTTGGTGATGCGGTTGAGAGCGGGGTCCCCCTTGCAGATCAGGCTCCCTCCCGTGGTGTCCACGATGCCCCCGAACTGCAGCGTCCCCACGTAGTTGCACCACTTGATGGGGGTGGCGGGGTTGGTGACGACGTATTCCTTCCGTGCGTCGTCGAAATAACCGTACTTGGACATGGCCTCTCCGTGCTGCTTTGTCTGGGTGGGTGCGTGAGGAATCAAGGACCGGTCTCCGACGCGCCGGTCGGGACCTTCTGGAAGTCTCGGTTGCCGAAGTTGAGGTAGAACCAGCCGTCCAGCTTGGCGGACTTGACGGGATCCCGCAGGATCTCGATGGCCGCCCGGGTGTACTTCAGCTCGACGGCCATGTGGTCGCGCGACATGCAGTTCAGGAACGGTCCTGGCTCGTAGAGCGTGGGTCGGGGCTCGTCGCGGATCATGGCCTCGATGGTCGCCAACTGGGCTTCCAGTTCCACGGCATGGTCCTCCAACCGCTGGGCGGCGTCCCGGGCGTCGGTGGCGAACAGGA
>CAYXXL010000107.1:0-8990 GCA_964469025.1 uncultured Fibrobacteria bacterium | reverse complement strand
GACGAGGTGGGAGAGCTTCCCCTTTCCGCCCAGGTCAAGCTGTTGCGATTTCTCCAGACCCACGAGGTGCGCCGCGTGGGCGACACCGAGAGCCGGATCGTGGACGTGCGCGTGCTGGCCGCCACCAATCGCGATCTTCAAGGCGAGGTGGCCGCGGGCCGATTCCGCGAGGACCTGTGGTTTCGCCTGAACGTGTTCCACCTGCACCTGCCCCCCCTGCACGAGCGCCAGGCCGCCATCCCGGGCCTCTGCAGATTCTTCGTGCACCGCTACAACCAGATCCACGGCCGCAACATCCTGGGCTTCGAACGCGACGTGGAGGAGGCCATCCTGGCCTATCCCTGGCCGGGCAACATCCGCGAGCTGGAAAACGCCGTGGAGCACGCCCTGATCCTCGCCGATGGCGACCGGATCCGCTTGTCCGACCTGCCGGAATCCGTCCTGAAGAATCCTCGCCCTCTGCTCCAGCTGCCCACGGGCCAGGAAATCTCCGACCCCCGGTCGGCCCTGAAGGGCCTGGCCGAAGTGGAGCGCGAGCACATCCTGCGGGTGCTGGACACCCTGGACGGGAACCAGACCGAGGCCGCGCACGTCCTGGGCATCGGTCGCAGCACGCTGTGGCGCAAGTTGCGCGAGTACGGAGTGGCGGCAGGGGGCGAGGACTAGGGAGTCGGAATCCGCGCGGGAAAGCATTCTTTCCGAGCATGAAGGAAATGTCCCGCAAGCCACTCGCCACATCCGCCCTCCCCTTTCTCTTCGCCTTGCCCGCCTTCGCGGTGGTGCAGGTGCAGTTCACCGGCCCTCCCGGCGCGGCGTTCGATCCGTCCACCATGGGGACCGCGGCTCCGGTGTGGAACGGTCCCAGCCGTTACGAGACCTGGGCCGAGGCCTTCCGGCGCGGGGGCGAGCAACTCTTCCGGTTCCCCAACGGTTCGCTGTCCAACGCATACCACTGGAACGGCGTGGGAACGTTCAATTCCACCGGGATTTGGCATCCCTCCGATTCCGCGATTGGTCCGGGGTTCGTCGCGAACAGCCTTTGGCGCGGCACCACCAAGGACAACTACGGGGAGAGGTTTCCTTCCCACCTCACCGACGGTGACACCAATTCCCTCTGGTGGGGCGAGACCTTCCAGGACACCATCCTGCCATGGGCCATCCTCGATTTGGGTGCAGCTCGCGAATTCGACTCGGTGGAAGTGCTTTGGGGCGCGCTTCGCCCCGATTCGGTCCGGGTGGAAACGTGGACAGGCCCCGAATACCCGCCGGTCCAGCAGGGGGAGCCTCGTTTCTGGCACACGGTGGGCGGCGCTCGAGTCCGATCGGGGTATACCGCGGCAGCCTGGAAGTCCGCGACGGGTCGTTTCGTGGCCATCCGCCCGATCACCGCGGCGCTAGGGGTCCAGATCCGGGAGGTGCGCCTCTTCCGCAAAGGCGTCCAGGTCACCGTGAATGTCCCGGATCCACTCCGCCAGACGAGGGTCGTCGCCCTTTCCACCCATCCGGGTTCGGCGGTCGGCGCAAAACCCTGGGTTCCCGACTGGACCTTCGATCGGTTCATGGAGTGGTTGCGCAAGGTGCCGGGGAGCCAGGCTCTTGTGTGCGTGAATTTCGGGACCGGAACCCCGGAGGAAGCCGCGGCCTGGGTTCGCTACGCCAACGTGGTCAAGAAGTACGGGATCCGCCGCTGGCAGGTGGGAAACGAGATGGACGGAATCTGGGAGGAGGGTAGCCCGGTGGACCCGGCCCAGTACTCGGTGCGCTTCGCGGCGTTCTCGCGGGCGATGAAAGCGGTGGACCCCAGCATCGAGGTCTACGGTCCGGCGACCTATTCCACCGAATTCGAACGCAGGCGCAGCGGACGGCTGGACAGTCTTTCCTGGATGGAATCCTTCCTGTGGCGCATCGGGCGCATGGAGAGGCAATCGAAGACCAGACTTTTGGACGGGGTGGATTTCCACGCCTATCCCTACTGGTTCGAGAAGGGGCCCGCGTCGGAGGATTCGCTTCTCGCAGCGGTGGGGAATTTCGGTCCGGCCCTGGATCTGTTGAAGAGCCAGATGGAAAGGTTCCTGGAGAATCCGGGAACGCGCGAAATCTCCCTGTCCGAATTCAACTCCACGGTGAAGGTCACTGCCCTGACCCTGGAGGAAACCGGTGGCTTGGCGGTGGCGATGATGCTCCAGGACCTCTGGTCCCGCCACCCCGACAAGGCCCTGTCCGTCCTGTGGGAGCCCATGTCCGGAGAGCCGATGAACCCGGACGGGAGTCCCGTGGAAAGCTACGGAGCGCTGCGGATGTTCACCCCGGCGCGCAGGGGTCTGGTCTCGGATCTGGCGGACCCTCCGACGGGAGCCTGGTGGGGACAGTTTTTGGTGCGAGCGTGGATGGGCATCAAGGGAACTCGGGTGGTCCCGGTGTCCACCTCGGGAGGCGCCTTGCGCGTGTCCGCCGCGACGGATGCACGGATCTGGTCGGTCCTGGCGATCAACCCTTCCTTCCTGCCGGAAACGCTTTCCGTCCATTTCCCCGAAGGGGTTCCTTCTTCCGGCGAGCTTTTGTCCTGGGGCCCGGACCACTACCACTGGACGGACCCGACCTCGCAGGCGCGCGCCATTCCCAACCTGGGTCCCACCTCCCGCGCGCTTGCGCCCTCCGAGAGCACCTTCGTGGTGCCGCCCCGCTCCCTGGCCATCGTGCGCCGCGGCCATCCCGCTCCCGCCCTTCCGCATGTCCTGCACGCGGCCTGGACTCCGGGGCGCTTGCAGCCCTCGGACACGCTGGTGCTTTTCGCGAGCGTCGAAGCCGACGGACACCGATTCACGGGTGCCTCCTGGAACCTGGGGAAGGCGGGCGGGAAGCATCTCCCCTCCTTCGACGGGGCCTGGGACGGATCCTTCGAGGCCGCCGTGGTGCGCATCCCTGCCATGGACTTGCCCCGCGGGATCGGACAGATCCTTCATCTGGTGTTTTCGGTGGACGATGGGGACAGCCTGGTGGTTCCCGTGAAGATCGACAACGAGGATGTCCCGCGTCCCCTCGCTCTCCTCGACGATTTTTCCGGCCCGGTGGCGAAGAACGGCCAAGGCTGGTGGAACTACGGCCACTCGAACAACGGCACCCGCATGGAACTTGTCCGCGAGGGGGATGGTTCGGGGTACCATCTTGCCGGAACCTTCCGGATCCTCCAGCCGCCGCAGCTTTCCTACGCGAACTTCGCGCTGGCGGGATTGAATCTGTCCGCGCGGGACTTCCCGGGCTGGAAACGGTTCCGGGGCATGGTCTTCGACCTGCGCACGCGGCACGACGGGGCCAACCCGAACTTCCTGCTGCAGGCGCTCACCACCGCGGTGAAGGACTACGACGACTACCAGATCCGACTGGACGACACCCACGGCGCCTGGGAACGCGTTTGGGTGCGCTGGGACGAACTGAAGCAAGCCGGATGGGGGAAGGATCTGGGACCCTTCGACCCCGAAGCCGTCCGCGGGCTCCAGTTCCGGGCCGAAGGCCAGGGAAGCGGTGTCCTGGAGATCAAGAACCTCGCGTTCTGGGGAACGGAGGGGGATTCCGTGGCGATGCCGGAGCCGGCGAGGCCCACGAGGGAGCCGCCGACGCGAGACCCCGCGGGGCGCTGACGATCGCCCCCCTCGGGAGAATTGCATTTTGGTCCCATGAAGCCTTCCACTCCCATCCGCGCCGCCATTGCACTGGCGGCAGGGCTGTTGGCGGGTTGCGATTCCACCAGTGCCACTTCGAATGGCAACGGCACGGACGGGGCGAACTCCGGTTCGGTGGCGGGCGTCTGGGTGTCGACGCCGTACGTGCTCACCCTGTACGCGGGCGGAACCGCCACGGAGATCTATTCGGCGGGGCAGGTCGGCTCCTCCGTCCTCGATTATCGGTTCACCGGAACCTGGAAGGTGTCGGGCGACAGCCTGTCCATCAGCCTCCCAGGGGCCGATTCGAGTCTCAACGGCACGACCTGGTACCCGGTGTCCGGCGCTTCCGACCCGGGAAGAATCCTGCCGTTTTCCGTCCAGGCGAACACGTTGGTGATCGGCACGGGAACCGAGGCCACCACCTATTCGCGGTCCACGACGGGGGGACCGGGCACGACACCGGCCAGCTCGGTATGGGCACCGGATTTCGACGTGCCTGCCGGGACCTACACGTCTTCGCTGCTGGTTTCCATCAGCAGCGCCACCCTGGGTGCCGACATCTACTACACCACGGACGGGAGCATTCCGACGACGACATCCTGGCGCTACATCGGGCCCGTCCAGGTGGGCACCACCACCACCTTGAGCGCCGTCGCCGTTTCCCAGGGGGTGACGAGCTCGGTCTCCTCCGTCCGATACGCCATCCAGGACGGAGGCCCCGTCACGACCGGAGCTCTGGTGGGGACATGGCAGAGGATCGTCTCCGATTCCTACTCGGACTACACCTACCAGGACACCGTCACGCTGGTGCTCTCCTCGGGGGGGAGCGCCAGCAAGTCGGACAATTCCAGCGAGGCGGATCCCTCCACCGGAGAGATCACCAACAGCAGCCAGAATTCGTCGGGAACCTGGAGGTCCACCGCGACCCAGCTCACGACGATCCTCGACGGCGTGACCTCCACGAGCGGCTACTCGCTGAGCGGCAACACCCTGACGATCGACGCCCAGGTCTACCAGCGGGAATAGGTCGGAATCAGGGCGCCAACAGGCCCGATCCGATGCGCTTTCCCGTCGTGGTCCGCATGTCCACGACCAGGATCTGACCGGAACCGATCCCGAGAATCCGGCCGGTTCGCATGCCTCGCGAAAGATTCTCCTTTGCGAAAAGGGTTCCGTCCAGGCCGATAAGGCGCACCTGCGCGTCTTCCTCCAGAGGCGACGGGAGGGCCCACCCAACCGTGTTCCCCCGTCGCTCCAGGAAAAGAGGACCCGACCCGGCGAGGCCCGCCGAGCGCAGGCCCGTGGGCCCCGAGACCATCGCGATCTGGATGCTGTCCAGCCAGACCGTGCCCGTTGCCTTGCCCAGCTCGAATTCCAGGCGCAGGGAATTGGAGCTCGGAAGGGTGTCCAGGAATGTCCAGGAGTGCACCTGGGACACGGTCCCCACCGTGGCCGTGTCGTAGAGCAGTTTGGCGTAGGCTCCCGCGTCCTGGCCCACCGCGACGTCCACCTCGCGCGCCGACGAGGCGCGGGCCGTGTAGCCGAGCCTGTAGGTGGCGCCGCTGTCCAGGACGATTCCCGTCTGCAGGAGCTGGATCCCGTAGATGTCGCTGGGGGTGCCCGTGATCACCGTCCGGAATTCGTTCGCGATGGCGGAATCCGTCGCCACCGCGCTCGGTTCCCACGGAGAAAAGCTCCAACCGACGAGACCGCCGGCGAAGTTGCCGTTGATCAGGAGATTCGTGCCCAGCCTGGGCCGGAAGTTTGCCTGGATCGCGAAATCCTTGGCCATGGAGAACGAGATGCCGCTCGTCGATGCCGCGGTATCCCCGCTCCAAGCCGTGAAATCCCACCCGCTGGCGGGTACGGCCGTGGCGGTCACCCGCGTCCCCGCGGTGTAGCGCCCGTTGGAGTCCGGGCTGACGACGACGGATCCGCCGTTGGACGGGGAGCACGATGCGGTCAGGAAGACGTGGTCGTCGGGGGCGATGCCCCAGTCGATGCGGTCCTGGGTGACCGTGTAGGGGTCGCCGTAGACGGCCTTGTAGAGGGAATCCGGATTCTGGATGGTGAAACCGGCCGGGTGGTAGTAGGCGTTGGCCCACATGGTGTCCACTTCGTAGCCCCACCAGGTGCAGAAGAACGTCCATTTGGGCTGGGTGTATTTGAGGTCGGGTACGCCGGGCATGGTCCCGTTCTCCGTGATCCCGATGGGTTTGCCGTTCCCCTTCTGCAGGAGCTTGGTGTAGACCCAGGGGTCGTAGTCCTGCCCATAGCTTCCCTTGTAGATGTCGGCGCCCAGGACGTCCACGTACTTGTCTCCCGGGTAGAGGGAATCGACCCAGGGGTCGCCCTCGGGGAAGTAGGTCACCGAATAGACCCACAGCAGGTTGTCCAGGTGCAGGCTGTCCACGTAGTAGTGGTACATCTGCTGCCACAGCTCCTTGAATCGGGGCTGCTGCCCCCACCAGAAGAAGGCCCCGTTGTTCTCGTGGAAGGGGCGCCAAAGCACGGGGATCCCGGCGCTGTCCAGTTGCTTGAGGTAGCTGGCGGTGGTGTCCAGGCGCTTGAACCATTCGATGTTCAACGCCGTTCCCGGCTTGAGGATGCTGTCGATCTTCCAGGAAGGGTACGGGTTGGCGGCCGAGAATCGGCTCATGCCCGAGTACCCCACGGAACTGGGCGTGTCCGGCTGCACGGCGTGCCAGCAGAGCATGAACACGGACTTGCCGCCGGTGACCTTCCACCTCCCTTCCATCGTGGAGACGATGGCCCCTTGGTAGTCCATGGGCCAGTCGCCGAAATTCGAAGCGTACAGGGCGGGAAGTTTGCCCCCGTCCCGGGCCATCACGTACCGGTCGCGGAAGGAAGTCACGCTGGAGGCGGTGGTGACGATGCTGTCGTTGAGCATGCTCAGTTGCCCCGACAGGATCCCCTGTCCGGACAGGTTCTGGAGGTACGTGTAGAGCTGGGCGGCACCTGGGGTGGCGTGGGGATCGGAGGGGGGAAGGACCGCCCGGGGGCTGGCGGCGAAGAGCGAAAGAAGCAGGAAGGTGTTGCGCATGGGGGTCAGGTTCTCCCGGATCGGTTGACGGTCGTTGTTCAGGTTACGCCGGCTTGGGAAACTCCGCTGGGGACTTCGTCGGCCGGAAGGAAAACTTCGAACGCCGCCCGCGTCAGCCGGCATGGAACAGCCTCTGCAGGATCCCGTCCACAAGCCCGGCCTTGGGGACGGAGATGGAGCGGATGCCCGCCCATTTCAGCACTTGGTGGTAGACGTGGCCTGCGGGCACGATGACATCGGCGCGGTCCGGCTTGAGGCGGAATTTGCGCATGCGGTCCTCCACGCTCAGTGGCTCCAGGCTGTCCAGGATCTCGTGCAGACGATGCCTCGTCAGGGGCTCGGATGTCTCTCCCAGGGCCAGCTCGTGGAGCTTCTCGATGTTTCCGCCCGTTCCAACCGCCGACACCGGACGGACTCCGCGCGGGAGAGCGTCGATCCACTCGTGCATGCGCTCCCATTCCGACCCGTCCGTGCGACCGGAAAGGATGCGGACCCCTCCGATGCGGAAGGACTCCGCGTCCATCGCCCTGCCGTCCCGCAGCCAGGTGAGCTCGGTGCTGCCGCCGCCCACATCGATGTAGAGGAGGTCGGCGCTTTCGTCCACGGGGAAGTCCGACCGCAGGGAGAGGATGAGTTCGGCTTCGGTGGAACCGGAGATGATCTCCAAGGGGATCTTGGTTTCCTTGCGCACGCGCGCCGCGACCTCGGCCCCGTTTTCGGCCTCCCGCAGGGCCGAGGTGGCGCAGGCGCGCACGGCCTCCGGGTGGAAGAAGGCGATCAGGTGGGAAAACGCCAGGAACACTTCCACCAGGTCGTCGGCGGTGCGTGCCAGCACGCCCCCGGTGGTGAACACGTCCTGGCCGAGCCGCAGGGGCACGCGGAACGAAGCCTCCCTCGCCAGGAAGGGAGGATGTCCTTGGACGCCAGCCACCGCCAGCCGCACCGCGTTGGAGCCCACGTCGCAGGCGACGAATCGCCGCGTCTTCACTTGTCCGCGACCTCCGCCAGCCAAGCGGGAATGGCCTTGTGGGAATCGAAGACGGGCCCCGGCACCCGGACGTTGGCCACCAGCGGATTCCAGATCCGGGCATTGGCGGTGTCGCGCCATTGCATGGCGAACTCCTCCAGCAGCCGTGCCCGGTGGACCTTGTCGCGGATGGGGCAGGAAACCTCCACGCGTCCGTCCATGTTGCGGGTCATCCAGTCGCCGGAGGTGATCCACACCTTCGGTTTCCCGTCGCCAGCGAACGCGAGCATCCGCGAGTGCTCCAGGAACCTGCCCACCAGCCCGCGCGCTTCCAGGTTCGGCGGCATCCCCTCCCCGCCGGGCATCAGGCAGTTCATGCCCCGCACCAGCAGATGGACCTGCACGCCTTCGCGGGCGGCGTCCACCAGGGCGCGGATCAGGTCTTCGTCGGCGAGATTGTTCAGGCGCAGGCGGATCCAGGCCTCGCGTCCCGCCTTGGCGCCCGCGCGCTCGGCGCGCACGAGCTCCAGGAAGGTCTTCCGCGAGCCGAAGGGGGACACGATCAGGTGCTTGAACCGAGGCACCTTGTAGTTGTTGCGGAAGAACTCGAAGACTTCCAGGATCTCGCCCGCGATTTCGGGATCCGCGGTGAGGAGCATGTGGTCGGTGTAGACCCGGGCGGTCTCCTCGTTGAAGTTGCCCGTCCCGATCGCGGCGTAGTGGCGGGCCTTGCGCCCCTCCCTGCGCGTGACAAGACAGATCTTGGCATGGACCTTCAGGCCCCGCACGCCTGGGATCACCTCCACCCCTTCTTCGCGCAGGTGGTCGGCCCAAGCGATGTTGTTCTCCTCGTCGAAGCGGGCCATGACCTCCATGAGGACGGTGACCTTCTTGCCGTTGCGCGCCGCGTTCACCAGCGCGTTGAGCACGCTGGACTCGTTGGAGACGCGGTAGACCGTGAGGCGGATGTGGGTGACGTCCGGATCGATGGCCGCTTCGCGCAGGAAGTCGAGGAAGATCCCGAAGTCGTGCCAGGGGAAGTGCAGGAGGCGGTCGCCTCGCCCCACGGACTGGAGGATCCGACGGGCTCCGGAGAGCTGGGGGTGGACGACGTGAACCAGGGACGGCGATGACAGTTCCCGTCTTCCCAGGCGCGGGAAGCCCATGAAGTCCTTGAAGTTGTGCTCGCGCATGCCCGGAATGCGGGCGTCGGCGCGTTCCAGCCCGATCTTCCGCAGGATGTCGCGCAGGATGGGCGCGGGCATCTCCCGGTCGTGGACCACGCGCACCGGAGCCC
>CAYXXL010000106.1:0-9001 GCA_964469025.1 uncultured Fibrobacteria bacterium | reverse complement strand
CGGATCCACTACCGCCATACGAAGTCCACCTGGACCGGCGGGATGGACGTCTGGTGGACCGTGTCGCCCCTGGACGGAGGGTTCACCGAAGCCCGGATCACCCACGAGATGCCCCCGACGAGTCCGCCGGTGGAATGGTTCCGGCAATGGGTGGTGGGCGGCCTTTTCGTGGAAAACATCGCCGACAAGACCCTGGAAGGGTTGAAGCGGCATTTGGAAAGGCCAACGCCATGAGACAAGGAACGCACCGCGTCGCGATCACGGGGATCGGAGCGCTCTCCTGCGTGGGACACGGCGCCGACGGGCTCTGGGAAGGTTGCGCGCGCGGGCCTTCCGGCGTGGGACCGGTGACCCGGTTCGATCCGGATCCGTTTTCCTGCAAGATCGCCGGGGAGATCAAGGACTTCGAACCCTCCGCGTGGATGGACGAAAGGATCGCCAAACGGCTGGACCGGTTCGCCCAGTTCTCCCTGGCCACGGCCCGCATGGCCTTGACGGATTCCGGTCTGGACCTGGACACGGTGGACCGCGAACGGGTGGGCATCTACATCGGGTCGGCGCTGGGCGGGATCGCCTTCGCCGAGGAGCAGCACGCGGCCTTCCTGGCGCACGGGATCAAGGCGGTGCGCCCCACGCTCGCCATTTCCGTGTTCGGCGGAGCGTCGTCGTGCAACATCGCCATGGAGTTCGGGACCTTCGGACCCAACGTGGCCAATGCCAATTCCTGCGCCTCCGGCGCCATCGCCGTGGGCGAGGCCGCGCGGCTGGTCGCCCGCGGCGAGGTGCGCGCCATGCTGGCGGGGGGCGTGGAATGTCCGCTCTCCCAGCTGGCCTTCGGGGCCTTTTCCATGATCCGGGCGATGTCCACGCGCAACGACGATCCCTCCACCGCGAGCCGCCCGTTCGACCGGGATCGCGACGGTTTCGTGATGGCGGAAGGCGCGGGCATCCTGGTCCTGGAGGATATGGAGGCCGCCAGGAAGCGCGGCGCCCGCATCTACGCCGAGGTCCTGGGGTACGGCACCACCAACGACGCCTATTCCATGACCAGCCCGAGGCCCGACGCTCTCCAATCCAGCCGGTGCATGCGGCTCGCCTTGGAGGATGCGGGATGCGCTCCCGAGGAGATCGGGTACGTCAGCGCCCACGGATCGTCCACGGTGCAGAACGACTCCGGCGAATCCACGGCCATCCGGATCGCGATGGGGAACCACCGTCCGCCGGTCAGCTCCACCAAAAGTGCGCACGGCCACGCCTTGGGTGCCGCGGGCGCGATGGAGCTGGCGCTTTGCGCGCAGACGTTCTCCCGAAGCGAGCTTCCGCCCAACCGGAATCTCTTCCACAAGGCCGAGGACTGCGATCTGGACATCGTCGAGAACTTCCCTCGGACGGCTTCCGTGCGCCGGGTCCTGTCCAACTCCTTCGGGTTCGGGGGCATCAACGCCTGCGTGGTGCTGGGGGCGGCATGACATCCCCGGTGTCGCTGCCGCTTTCGTGGCGGTTCGCTCCCGGCCGCTCCATGGAATTGGAGGCCATGGACCGACCCGACCTGGATCCCGCCCTGCGGAAGGAGTCGTTGGGAGGATTGCGACGGCTGCGCGGGACTTTCCTGCGGCCCGAACCCCTGCTTTCCGCCCTGCTCCGGATGCTTCCGCCCGGGAACGGTCGCACCTTTCGCCTGGTGGAGCTGGGGGCTGGAACGGGAGATCTTTCGGCCTGGATCGGTCGCGCGTTGCGGCGCCGGGGGCTTCGCGTGGAGATGGTGGCCACGGACAGGGTGGGCGCCACCGGAGTGTCGGAATTCGACTGCGCTTCCACCGGCGGATGGATGGATGCCGACCTCTATTTCTCGAACCTGCTCCTGCACCATCTGCATGTGGACGAAATCCGTCGCAGCCTGGAATGCCAGGCCGGGCATGCGCGGCTCGGGGCGGTCCACCTGGACCTGGTGCGCGGACCGTTCCTCTACTACCTGACCCGGCTCTCCCTGCCGTGGCTGGGCTATCCCAGGATCAACCAGAGCGACGCGCTGCTGTCCATCCAGGCGGCGTTCAGCGCCCGGGAAATGGAGGCGCTGGGGAGCAGGTTCCACGGGCGCGCCGTGGTCCGCCGGGCATTGCCGTTCCGGCAGATCCTCTCCATCCAGTCGGAGAATCCACCATCCGCCGGGCGGTGATCGCGGGCGGAGGTCCGGCGGGGTTGGCCTGCGGGATCCGGCTGCAGGAGCTGGGATGGGAAACCGAGATCCACGAACGCCGCACCTATCCGCTGCGCAAGGTTTGCGGGGAATTCTTGTCGCCCTCCGGTTGGCACAGGCTCGAGAGCCTGGGAGCCACGGGACATCTGGCGGCCCAACCGCCTGCCATCGTCCGCGCCCGGTTCGAATTCGCGCCCGGTTCGGTGGCGGAATTCCCCTTGGTTCCCGCCGCCCGCGGCCTGAGCAGGGAAGCCATGGATTCCGCCCTGGCGGCGCGGTTCCGTGCGCTCGGGGGCGAACTGTTCGAGGGATCGGAGAGGACGGAATCCGTCGAACCGGACGAGGTGTTCGTCGACGCCCGGGGCAGGCCCGTGGAAGCCGGGGCCTCGGAGACATGGCGCGGATGGAAGGGGTATGTGGATCCCCGCGACATTCCCGCGGGGCTGGGCGGCGAGGTGTTGACGATGCTGCCCGTGGTGGGCGGATACTGCGGGATGTCGTTGGTGGAGGACGGACGCCTGGGCGTGTGCTTCGTGTCGGACCGCAAATCCGCGCCGCACGCGATCCTGGATTCCCACCCCGTGCTTTCCCGATTGTCGGACAGGATCCACCCCCATGCCGCCATCTCGGGTTTCCGGTTCCGAACCGTTCGCGGACCCGGCAGGATCGGCGACCGCCTGCGGGTTTGGCCCCCCCTGGTGGGGGATGGGATGAGCCGGGCGCTGGGCGCGGGGATCGCCCATGCCGAGCACCTGGCCCTGGGGCTCGCGGTCCCGAAGGACGACGGTCGGGATTTCGCCATGGCCATGATCCTCCACGCGGCGATGTGCTCCACGGTGCTGCGCGCCGCTGGACGCTGGCTGCCGTGGCGCCGAAGGCTCCTCGCCAACGCCTACCGGATGACGCGGGGGTGAATCACCGCCCCAGCGCGTCGATGTCCTGGGGTTCCAGGCGGCCCAGCCGGGAGTGGCCCTGGGCGGCGCGGATCATGGCGCGGCCCAGGATGCGCGGCGTGGTGATGGAGCCCGGGAAGAGCCGGGCCAGAAACGGCAGGAACGGAGCCAAGGGGGCGTAGAAGAGGCGATACATGCGCGTCCTGGACGGATGACCCTTCAGCGGGACCAAGCCGGCCAATCGGAACATGGTCGCCTTGCGGAAAGGCATGGCGAGGAGTTCGTTCTCCGTCCGGCCCTTGACGCGCGCCCACAGCACCCGACCATTCCCGGTGGGATCGGTGCCCGCGCCGGAGACGTAGGCGATGGCGAGGTCCGGATTGCGCTCCAGGAGGAATTTCGCCACGTACAGCGGGAGGTCGTGGTTCTCCCGGGCATACTGCGCCTCGGTCTTGCCCACCACGGAACTTCCGACGGTGAAGAAGCAGGCGTTCAGCCCTTCCAGTTCGGAGGCCACCGACGACAGATCGAACAGGTCCGCGACCCGAACCTCGCGCAATTTCGGATGCGCGCGGCCCACGGGGCTTCGCCCCACGGCGACCACCGAAAGCACGGAGGGGTCGGCCAGGCACTGCTCCAGGACGGCGGCTCCCACCATGCCGCTGGCCCCGAAGATGGCGACGTTCAGTTCCGGAACGATTTCGAATGGCATCTGGATGGTCCTCCTGGGACCTGAATCTAGCAGGTGCGGCGAATCGGGTTGCAATCTGCAAGGTTCGCCGTCCCGAGGAATCTTGCCGATTGCAGGATCTTTCGTCGGGAGCCTCGCTGTGACCGTGTGTTCGAGTCTGGCACGCCGCTCGCGTTCCGAGGTCGCCATGCACTACGGGTTGAGACTCAAATTGGCGGCCGGGTTCGGTGCCCTTCTCGCCCTTCTCCTCGCCTCCGGAGTGGTATCCCTGGTACTGCTCGCTCGAAACGCCTCGGTGCTGGACCGGATCCTGCGCGAGAATTTCGACAGCGTCGGCTATGGCCAGCGGATGAAGGACCGTCTCGACGAGATCGAACTGGTGCTGCGCGCCGATCGACTCGATTCCGCCGGGCAATCGCGTTTGGAGCAGGCTAGGGCCGGATTCCGCAAGGAACTCGGGAACGAACGGGCCAACATCACCGTTCCCGGCGAAAAGGAACTGGTGGATTCCCTGACGAATGCCTGGCGGGGATTGGACGGCGGACTTTCCGGCGCCGCTCCGTCGGTCGGGCAGGACGCGTTCGCGGATGTCATGCGCCTTTCGCAGCGGGTGATCGATCTCAACCTGGACAACATCCTCTCGGCCGACGGACGGGTGAAGACCTCCCACGACGAGGCGCGCGCGTTCCTTCTCGCCCTTCTCGCCGGGGGGACGGTGCTGTCCCTCGCCTGGGCCGCCTGGGCCTCGCGGTGGATCGTGCGTCCCATCCGCGGACTGACGGATTCCGTCCGCGAGGTGGGCAAGGGGAACCTGGACCTGGTCGTGGCGGTCAACTCCCGGGACGAACTGGGCGAGCTCGCGAAGGCCTTCAATTCCATGGCGTCGCGGCTGCGCGAATACCGGGATTCGGACCGCCAGCGCCTCCTGCGGGTGCACCGGACCACGCAGATGGCCGTCGATTCGCTTCCCGACGCCGTCATGGTGGTCACGCCCCAAGGCTCGGTGGAGTTGGCCAACGGGGCGGCGCGGCGGCTGTTCGGGGTGGCGGAAATGGACAGCCTGTCCAAGGTCGCGGGTGGCGTGCTGGAAGGAATGGTCCGCGAGGCCGTCAAGACCGGCCAACCGGTGGAACCCAAGTCCTACGCTTCGGCCTTGCAGGTCTTCGAGGGCGGCGAAAGGTTCTTCCTTCCCAAGGCGTTGCCCATCCTGGAAGGGTCGGGACAGGTCGCCGGGGTCACCGTGGTGCTCGCGGACATCACCCAGATGCGGCGCCTGGAGGAGATCCGCACGGGCGCCCTTTCCGTGGTTTCCCACGAGCTGCGCACTCCGCTCACCAGCCTGCGCATGTCGGCGCACCTCCTTTTGGATGGACGGCTGGGCGACCTCGCCGACCGGCAGGTGGAATTGGTCTCGACGGTGGTGGAGGAGGGGGACCGCCTCCAACGCATCGTGGACGAACTGCTGGACATCGCGCGGCTGGACGCGGGGCGGACCCGGATGTCGCTGTCCAGCCACGACCCCGAGGAGATGGTGCAGCACGCCTTCGCGGAGTGGGAAGGGGCCTACCGTGAAAAGGGCGTGTCCCTGGAGAGCCGTTGCGCACCGGACCTCCCCCGGGTGGACGTGGACTCCGTCCGCATCGCGCACGTCATCTCCAACCTCCTCTCCAACGCGCTGCGGCACACGCCAGCCGGGGGCTCCGTCGTGATCGGGGCACGGGTGGAGGACGGTCGCCTGGTCCTGGATGTCGCCGACACCGGCGAGGGGATCGCTCCCGACCAGATCCCCCACGTCTTCGAGCGCTTCCACCGCGTCCCGGGCCAGGCCGCCGACACGGGCGTTGGCCTGGGGCTCTCCATCGTGCGCGAGATCGTCCAGGCCCATGGCGGAGACATCGGTGTCGAGAGTCGGCTGGGCAGGGGAGCGCGGTTCCGGGTTTCCCTGCCGCTGCAGGAACACGCTACCGCGACGGCGACCGTGCCGGGAGGTGTTTCGTGAAGGACCCGTCTCTCCTGCGCGGGATCCTCCTGGGTTGCGCCGGAATGCTCCTGATCTTCCTCCTGGTGGGGCTTCTTGGGCACCTCCCGAATCTCGAGGTGCCCAAGCACAACTGCCTGTGCCCCGACTCCACCACCATCGATCCACCCCGTTCCCTGGGAACCAACAAAAGGAGCTGATATGGAAATCGCGATCTCCGCCGTGACGGCGGGCCTCCTGTCCATCTACCTGTTCTGGACGCTCCTGCGTCCCGAGGACTTCTGATGTCGAATCGACGGAAATCGGCAAACGAACCCGCGCGCCTGCGCGCGCCCCACCTGCAAGGAGCCTGAACATGGAAACCCACGGCTGGATACAACTCTTCATCTTCTGCGCGCTGCTTCTGGCGCTGACCAAGCCCTTCGGGCTCTGGCTCAAATCGGTGCTCGATTCCACCCGGAAGTCCTGGATGGATCCGCTCTGCCTTCCCCTGGAGAAGGGGATCTACCGGCTCTTGGGGATCGACGCCTCCAAGGGCCAGGACTGGAAGGGCTGGACCGCTTCCGTGGTCCTGTTCAACCTGGCTGGAATCGTGGTCACCTACCTGGTCCTGGTGTTCCAAGGACATCTCCCGCTGAATCCGCAAGGATTTTCCGGACTCCCCTGGCACCTCGCCCTCGACACCGCGGTGAGCTTCGCCACCAACACCAATTGGCAGAACTACGGCGGGGAGAACACGATGTCGTACTTCTCGCAGATGGTGGGGCTGGCCGTCCACAACTTCACCTCGGCCGGGACCGGCATCGTCGTGGCCGCCGCCCTGGTGCGCGGGATCTCCGGCAGGGGAGAGACGGTCCTGGGCAATTTCTGGGTGGACATCGTCCGGACCCACATCCGCCTCCTGGTCCCCTTCGCCTTCGTGTACGCCCTGTTCCTGGTCTCGCAGGGGGCCATCATGAACTTCAGCCCCTACCTGGCGGTGAAGACGCTTTCGGGCGTGGTCCAGCACATCCCCATGGGACCCGCGGCGTCGCAGCTCTCCATCAAGATGCTGGGCACCAACGGCGGCGGCTTCTTCAACACCAACGCCGCCCACCCCTTCGAGAATCCCACCGCGGCCTCCAACTTCCTGCAGATCCTGTCCATCTTCGCCATCCCCGCCGGACTGGTCTGGTGGATGGGCGACAAGGTGGGGAACCGCCGCCACGGCTGGACGGTGTGGGCGGTCATGTTCGCCCTGTTCTTCGCCGGCGTGCTCACCTGCTGGCACTTCGAGGCGGCGGGGAATCCGCATGTGATCGCCCACGGCGTGGCGCCCCAGGGGAACTGGGAAGGGAAGGAAACCAGATTCGGGATCTTCGAGACGGCGCTCTTCGCCACGGTGACCACAGACGCCTCCTGCGGCGCGGTGAATTCCATGCACGACTCCTTCACCCCCATGGGCGGGTTCGTGCCCCTGTTCGACCTGCACCTGGGCGAAGTCGTGTTCGGAGGCGTGGGGGCGGGGCTCTACGGCATGCTCGTGTTCGTCCTGCTGGGCATCTTCCTGGCAGGCCTGATGGTGGGCCGAACACCGGAATACCTGGGGCGCAAGATCCAGTCCTTCGACGTGAAGATGGCGTCCATCGTGGTCCTGTTCCAGGCCTTCGGGACCCTGATCTTCACCGCCATCGCCACGGCCACCGTCTGGGGGGCCGCGGGCGTGGCGAACAACGGCCCCCACGGCTTCAGCGAGATCCTCTACGCCTTCAGTTCGGCGGTGGCCAACAACGGATCCGCCTTCGCGGGCCTCACGGGGAACACTCCGTGGTACGACACGACGCTCGCCGTCGCCATGCTGATCGGGCGCTACGCCGTGATCCTTCCGGTGCTCGCCATCGCGGGCAACTTCTGCAAGAAGATTCCGGCACCTCCCGGACCGGGCACCTTCCCCATCCACGGCCCCACGTTCGCGGCATTGCTTTTGGGAACCGTGGTCATCGTGGGGGCGCTCACCTACTTCCCGGCCCTGGTGCTGGGTCCCATCGTCGAGCATTTCGTCATGACCGGTTCAAACCTCCTCTACTGAGAAAGGATCCACTCCCATGAAAAAGACGGATCGTCCCCTGTTCGACGGCGCCATCGTGGTCCCGGCCCTTTGGCAGAGCGTCGTGAAGCTCAAACCCACCATACTCTGGCGCAACCCCGTGATGTTCACCACCGGGGTCGGCGCCGTGCTCACCACGCTGGACATCGGGTTCGCGGCCTCTCGCCACGAGCCAGTCGGGTTCGTCGTGCAAATCAGCCTTTGGCTGTGGTTCACCGTGCTGTTCGCCAACTTCGCCGAAGCCATGGCCGAGGGCCGCGGCAAGGCCCAGGCCGAAACCCTGCGCAAATCGCGCCGATCCATCGTGGCGCGGAAGGTGGACGCCAGGGGAGGGGAGACGGCCACTCCCGCCGAGATGCTCCGAAAGGGCGACCTGGTGGTGGTGGAAGCCAACCAGACCATTCCCATGGACGGCGAAGTCGTCCAGGGCGCGGCATCCGTGAACGAGTCGGCCATCACGGGGGAATCGGCCCCGGTGATCCGCGAAGCCGGCGGCGACAGATCGGCCGTGACGGGCGGCACCACGGTGCTGTCCGACAAGCTGGTGATCCGCATCACGGCGAATCCCGGCGAAGGGTTCATGGACCGCATGATCGCCCTCATCGAAGGCGCCAAGCGGCAGAAGACCCCCAACGAGATCGCGCTGTCCATCCTGCTGTCCGCGCTGACCCTGATCTTCCTTCTGGTGTGCGGCACCATGCAGCCGTTCGCCCACTGGATCGGGGTGGACGTCTCGGTGACCATCCTGGTGAGCCTGCTGGTGTGCCTGATCCCCACCACCATCGGCGGGCTGCTCTCCGCGATCGGGATCGCCGGCATCGACCGGCTGACCCAGCGGAACGTCCTGGCCACGTCGGGACGCGCCGTGGAGGCCGCGGGCGACGTCGACGTGCTGCTTTTGGACAAGACCGGCACCATCACCATGGGCGACCGGCAGGCGGTGGAGTTCTATCCGGCGCCCGGCATCGAAGACGCCGATCTCGCCCTGGGGGCGCTCATCTCGTCGTCCTCCGACGAGACTCCCGAAGGCCGCAGCATCGTGGCCCTGGCCAACAACCGGGGCTTCGAGATCCCCCGGGCGAGTCTGTCGGAATCCGTTGCCGTCCCCTTCCAGGCCCAGACGCGCATGAGCGGAGTGGACCTGGCGAACGGACGC
>CAYXXL010000105.1:0-9028 GCA_964469025.1 uncultured Fibrobacteria bacterium | reverse complement strand
GGACCTTCGCGACGAGTTCCGTCGGGAAGTGGTGGACGTCTTCGTCTCGGAGTACCTGGCCGGTCGCACGCCCAATCCGTGCGTGCGGTGCAACACCTTCCTCAAGTGGGAATCCCTCTGGGAGAGGGCCCGCGACCTGGGTTGCCGACGACTCTCGACCGGGCACTACGCCCGCATCCGGACGATGTCCGACGGTCCAGGCCTGCTGCGGGGAGCCGACCCTTTGAAGGACCAGTCGTATTTCCTGTGGGGGATTCCCCGGATCCTCCTCGAGCACACGGACTTCCCGCTCGGCGATCTGTCCAAACCCGAGATCCGGGCGCTCGCCGCCGAGGCGGCGCTGCCCACCGCGGCCAAATCCGAGAGCCAGGACATCTGCTTCGTTCCGGGAGGCGACTACCGGGCCTTGGTGCGGGGATCCCGACCGGACGCGCCGCTTTTGGAGCCGGGCCCCATCGTAGGGCCCGGTGGAGTCCATCTGGGCACCCACCAAGGATTGGCCTCGTACACCTTGGGACAGCGCCGAGGCGTGGGCGTGGCCTGGAGCGGGCCTCTCTACGTCACGGGGATGGATCCCGGCTCGAACACCCTCCGCTTGGGGCCGCAGGAAGAATTGGATGTCGATCGGCTCGAGCTCGAACAGGAGAACTGGCTGGTCGACGACCCATGGGAACTCCCGGACACGGCGGTCCAGGTGCGTTACAGGAGCGCTCCCCATCCCTGTCGGTTGGAGAGGACGTCCTTTGGAACCCTGGTGCATCCGACGCGACCCATTCTCGGTCCGGCCCCAGGCCAGAGCATGGTCGTCTTCCAGGGGGAGAGGGTCTTGGGCGGGGGAGTTCTATCCCGCTCGCGCGCGGCGAGTTGACACGGGGTTCGGGGATACTATACATTTCCCCCTCTTAAGACTTTTTCCTACAAATCCATCGAGGTTCCCACAGTGCCCAACAAGAAGTCCGCCGAGAAGCGTCTGCGCCAGTCCGAGAAGGCGCGCACCGTGAACCGCGCAGTCCGTTCGGAAATCCGCACCTCCCTCAAGAAGGTCCGCGGAGCCCAGTCCAAGGACGAAGCACTCAAGGAACTGCCCAATCTGTTCTCCCTCCTGGACCGCGCCGCGCGGAAGAACCAGGGGAACATCAAGGACAACACGGCCTCCAACTACAAGCGCAAGGCCCATCTGGTGGTGGCCAAGCTGGCTTGAGTCCTCAGGAGGGGGCTTGTCCGGCGCGAGGCCGGATTCCCCTCAGTGCTTCCGCGTGGTCCCCAGCGCCCTCGAGGCCATTCCCAGGCCGCCCAGCTTGCGCTTGAAACGCTCGTGCAGGATGTCGCGGACTTCGCGCGTCCCGGCGGCCTGCAGGGCTTCGCGCGCCGCCTCGCGGGCGTCCTGCCAATTGATGGAACGAAGGATCTTCTTGACTTCCAGGATGGCCCAGGGGCTCATGGACAATTCGTCCACCCCGAGGCCCACCAGGACCATGGCTCCCACGGGGTCGGAAGCGATCTCGCCGCAGACCTCCACCAGCGTGCCGAAGGGTCTCGAGCCCTCCACCGTGAGCTGGATCAATCGGAGCACGGCCGGGTGCAGCGGATCGTAGAGGCCGGACAGGCGCTGGCTTCCCCGGTCCACCGCCAAGGTGAACTGGGTCAGGTCGTTGGTGCCCACCGACAGGAAATCGCACTCGCGGGCGAGGGTCTCGACGCACAGGGCGGCCGAAGGCACTTCCACCATGGCGCCGATGGGCATGCTTTCGGCGAAGGGGATGCCTTGCGCGGACAATTCCCGACGAGCATCCCCCAGCATCCGCTTGGCTTCGCGCAGCTCGTGGATGTCGGCGATCATGGGGAACAGGAGCCGCACGTTCCCGTGCGCGGAGGCGCGAAGGATGGCCCGCAACTGCGGCAGGAAGATGTCGGGGCGGTCCAGGCACATCCGGATGCTGCGCCAGCCCATGAAGGGGTTCTGGTCGGGGTGGGTGCCCTGCAGCGCGTCGACGATCTTGTCGCCTCCGGCGTCCAGGGTCCGGATCGTGACGGGTCGCGGGGTCATGCGCTCGAGGATGAACCGGTAGGCGCCGAGCTGCTCCTCTTCCGAGGGAACGTGTCCCTGCAGGAAGATGAACTCCGTCCGGTAGAGACCGATCCCGTGCGCGCCCACGGAGATGGCGTTCTCGGCTTCCACCGGGAGTTCGATGTTGGCGGACAGCATGACCGGGCGACCGTCCATGGTCACGGAAGGCAGGTCCCGGAGGCTGAAAAGTTCGAGCTCGAACCGTCGCAAGGCTTCCTGGCGGTCGCCGAGGGCCTTTCGTTCCTTCTCGGTCGGATTCACCACCAAGGTGCCCGCGTTTCCGTCCAGGGCCACCATGTCCCCCGTGCGGATGGATGTCGAGGCGGTCGAGAGTCCGGAAACGGCGGGCAGGTGCAGTGCCCGCGCGAGGATGGCCACGTGGGACGTGGGTCCGCCCAGGTCGGTGGCGATGCCCAGGACATTGCGCACCCGGAGCTGGGTGAGCGTGGACGGGTTCAGGTTCTGGGCCACCACCACGGAGGGTTCGGAGATTTCGATGGTGCGGCGGCGGTGCCCCTTGGTGAGCTGGCGGACCACGCGTTCCGAGACGTCCTCGATGTCCGTCGCCCGTTCCCGCAGATAGGCGTCCGGGATCCTGGACAGGCGCTGGATCAACTCTTCGGACCGGCGTCGGAGCAGGAACCCCGCCTCGCGCGATTCGGCCGACACCGCCTTGCGCACGGCACCCATCAGTTCCACGTCGTCCAGGAACAGGAGGTGCGCCTCGAAGACACGGGCCTCCGATGCCCCGACCTCCTTCAGGACCTGGTCGCGCAGTTCCCGGAGTTCCTCGCGTGCTTCGGTGATCGCGACATCGAACTTCCCCAGTTCGGCTGCGACCTCGTGGGGTTCCAGCAGCCGGTCGTTGACCACCGACTTTTCCTCGTGCAGGATGATGCACTTCCCCAGGGCGAGACCTGGGGCCGCCGATTGGCCACGGAGCACCCTTCGGGTGTTCGGACGGATCGCGGAGGTGACCGGCATCTCCCGCAAGGTAGAAACTGGCCGTGCACCATTTTCCGGGTTCGACTTCGAAACGGGAGGGTGCCGAATTTCGATTCCGTCCCCGAAACGGGAGTATCTTCCGCGGCTCATGTCCGGCACGATCGACACCCTCCATCGCCCTTCCTGCCCGGTCCAACTGGACCTGGAGGGGCTGGAATTGCAGGGATTCTCCATTGGAGGCCTGGCCACCTACCTCATGGTCCCCGAATGGAAGGTCTGTTTCGACATCGGAGAGTGTCCCGTGGACGCCATCCGCTATCCCTACGTGTTCCTCACCCATTCGCATGGAGACCACGCCCGCGGCCTGCTCCGCCACTTCTCCCTGCGCCGGATGCTGAACATCCCCCCGGCGGAATACTTCGTGCCCGACTTCCTCGTCGAGCCTCTTCGCAACCTGGCCTTGGCCTGGTGCGACCTGGAAGGGCATCGCAACCGCATGGAATACGTCCCCGAATTCCGCGCGCTGCCCAAGCGGGGGTCCGTGGATCTGAACCGCCAACTGCGCGTGGCGACCTTTCCCGTGGACCACAGGGTGCGGTCGCTGGGATTCACCGCCCAGGAAGTGCGCAAGAAGCTGAAACCGGAGTTCCACGGCACCGAGGGCCACGAGCTTGGAGCCCTGAAACGGCAGGGTGTCGAAATCGAAACCGAAACGCTCCACCCGCGACTGACGTTCATCGGCGACACCACCATCCGGACCCTCGAGCGCGAGCCGCACTGCCTGGATTCCGAGATCCTCGTGATCGAGACCACCTTCATCCTGCCCGAAGACCTGGAAATGGCCAAGCCCAAGGGCCACCTGCACCTTCAGGAGCTGTTCGATCTGCTTTCCGCCGATCCCGGGGCTTGCCGATTCCGCCATCTGGTGCTCAAGCACTTCAGCATGAAGTACACCCGGGCCCAGATCGAATCCGTGGTGCGGCGCAGGACGCCGGATTTCCTGAAGGATCGGGTGCGCCTGCTGATCTGACCGCGACCGGGCACCCCCCCGGGGACCGACCCGCCCGACAGGTGCGCGGGACTAGATTGTGGCCATGAAATTCATCGTCGCGCTCTGGAAGTTCCTGTCCTTCCCGCTGGTCCTGGGTGGTGGCGCTTTGCTGTGGTACGGGATCCACAATTGGACCGCGGGAACCGCCGACGTGGTGATGGACGGGAAGACCCTGCTGTCCTCACGGCCGGAAGCGGCGAAATTTCGCGACAGCGTCAACTTCGACCTCTCCACCGCCTCGCTTCGCCAATCCAACGTCATGGGGGTGAAGTCGCGACCGCGCACCGCGTTCCCCGTCTGGGTCGGAGCCGACACCGGTGCGACCCGGCTGATCGCGGTTTCCGCGATGCCTCAATTCCTGGGGCCTGTCGTGCAGGGATTCCTGCGAGTGGATTCCTCCCAGGGCGAGCTGAAGGTCCGGTCCACGGAGACCGAATCCGAGGGGACCCTCCAACCCCAGTTCGACGCGATGGTCCAAGTCCTGGCCACCAAGTTGAAGGACGACCTCGGCGACCGCGTTCGCGGACGGGTCCTTCTGGAAGGCGTGGCGCTGCGACAGACGGACAGCGCCCGCGCCGGAATCGCCGGGGTCGCGCCCGAATACTGGGAGATCCACACCGGCGGCATTCCGTCGGCGGGGACGGTCTACGCGTCGGTCGGCGGAGGAGTGGCATCCATCCTGTTGGGACTGGTGTTCCAAGTCGCCGCGGGCCGCTGGGATCGCCGTCGCGGCGAAGAAGAGGAAGAGGAACGCCGGAACGAGAAACCCCTGGTCTGAACGGTGCCGATGCGCATCCTGGTCGTGGGCGCCACCTCCTTCTGGGGCAGGCCCCTGGTGGACGAACTCCGGTCGCGGGGACACGACGTCTCGGTCTTCTCGCGGGATCCCAGGGCGTTTCCCGACGACTGGCGACTGGCCATCCCCTGCCATTGGGGATCCCTGGACCACGGGCACATCCTGGAAGAGGCCTTGGACGGGGCCGATCGCGTCGTGGCGTCCGTATCGGCGGGGATGCGCCGGGAACAGGCCGACCGGGCCGAAGTGGACGGAATCCGTCACCTCCTGCGGGCGCTTTCGCGCAGGCCGGGGACGGATCTCGTCCGGTTGACTTCCCCCGCGCCGCTGCGGGATTCCGACTGGTGGCCCATGGCGACGCGCCGCCGCGCCGACCTTTTGGTGGAAACCTCGGAAGTGCCCCACTGCCTGGCCGAAATGGGGTGGGCTCCGGAAATGCTCGTTCCTCTGCTGCGGGGCCGCAGGATCTGGCTTCCCCATCCGGTTTCCGTGCCGGGTCGGATCCTCTGGCAATCGCGGCGGGAGGGCGTCCGCAAGCTCGCGGACATCGTGTCCGGAACATCCCTGCCTCCCCGTGCGCGGATCCGCGGCAAGGACCGCGCCACACTGCTCGAATTGTCCACGAGGGTCTGCGTCCGCTGGATCGAATTGGAACGGATCCATCTTCCTGGTAGATTCTTCCGCTGGATCGCACGGACGGGTTCGGCTTTCGGATTCGCCGGAGTGAGGCTCGTCCATGCGGGATCCCACGATGAAACCCAAGCGCCGAGCGGGGGAGAGGATTCCCTGTCCGACTGGCCCCAACTCAACCGGAGGACCGCATGAAAAGATCGACCTACCTGCTCCTCGCGACCCTGCTCGCCGCCATCGCGCTGGCCTCCTGCGGCCCGAAGCCGCCGCCGGGACAGCCCGACCGCGACCACGCCGACGACGCCTTCGGCCAACTGAAGAAATAGATCAGACCAGTTTTTTGTCCATGAGCTTTTGGGCGGTCTGATCGATCACTTCGGGCTGGTCGTAGTATCCGGCCTCCAGCTTGCCGCGAACTTCCTGGATCTTGTCTTCCCGAACGGGCTCCCCGGCCGTGGCGACCGCGGAAATTCCGGCGGAGGTGGAGTCCTTCTTGCGGGAATCCCTGGAAAGGTCCAGGCGGTCCTTTCTCGCGGACGGGGTTCCTGGTTGCGCCGGCCCCCCCTTCCGCCCTTCGGGCATGGGCATCGGCGCACCGGCGAAATTGATTCCGGTGACGTTCATGACTCCCTCCGACTCCTCTTCGGCAAACGCATGGAGGAACTTTAGCCTTTCGCGAGCGGCACGACCTCTTCCTCGTTCTGGAAGATCGTGAACAGTCGGTCGATCGCGACCATCTCGAAAAGGTCGTGGATGTCTTCGGACAACTTGAGCAGGCGGAGGTCGCCCCCGCGGGATCGGACCTCCTGGAGGCAATGGATGAGCATCCCCACCCCGGAGGAATCGATGAATCCGACGTCCTGGAGGTCGATGAGGAGATCCAATTCGCCTTCGTCCTGCAATCGCTTGATCGCCGTGCGCAGATCCGCCGCGTCTCCACCCTTGATCTGTCCGGTCACGTCGAGCACGAGACTGGTCCCGATGCGTCTGGTCTTGATCTCCATCGTCATGTCCTGTCGGTTCGTTCCTGCGGAAAGGCGACTTCCACCACCGTGCCCCGCCCTTCCAGGGATTGGACCCTGAATGTACCACCCAACAGCGTGGTGAGGTGGTGGGAAATCGCGACGCCCAGTCCGACACCTCCCTGCCGGGTGGTGAAAAAGGCCTCTCCGACCTTCTTCAACAGCTCCGGAGACATTCCCGCGCCGTTGTCCCGCACGCGAAATCGGACCTGCTCCGCATCGGAAGCCGCGTCCAATGTGATCCGGCCGGGGCTGCCCGGGGGAATGGCCTGGAGCGCGTTCAAGGCGAAATTGGAGAGGATCTGGACAAGCATGTCCCGGTCGATGCTCACGGTCAGGACGGACGGAGACTTGATCCGGACATCCACCCCGTCGCGTCCCTCCCGCGCCATCCGCGCCACCACCATGTCCCTGACCTCCGAGAGGAGTTCCGGAATTTCGATGGAGCGCAGGGAGGGGACGCGCGGACGGGAAAAATCCAGGAACTCCGAGAGGATCCTGTCCAGCCGCTCGGATTCGCGTCGGATCAAGGAAAGTAGCTGGCGGTCGTCGTCGTTGGAACTCGCCGTCGCCTCGCCCAGAAGCTGCGCCGAACCGGTGATGGAGGCCAGGGGATTGCGGATCTCGTGGGCGATGCGGGCGGCCATGTGCCCCAAGGTGGCTCCGCGCTCGGCCGACCGGACCTCTTCCTCCATCCGGCGGATCGCGGAGATGTCGTGCAGGGCGACGACCACGTTGCGGAGACGTCCCTCCATCCACTGCCCCGCGATCTGGACCTGGACCCAACTGGCCGGGCTCACGCGGATTTCGCGGGCGGCCTTGGGCACGGCTCCGCGCGAAACCTCGCGGGCGGCCTCGACCAGTTCGGAGCCCCAGGCCTCCGAGGCCAGGACCTGGTGGAGGCGGGCACCCGGGTGCAGGGGGTGTCGCAGGATGGAACACGCGGATTGGTTGAAGTAGAGGAGCTTGTCTTCGGGGTCGAGCACGAGGACTCCGTAGGAGAGCCTGTTCAGCACGCCGTCGAGGTCGAGGCGCGCGAGCATCAGGTCCCTCGCCTGGTCGTCGGACAGCACCCTTTGGCGGCGCACGGTCTCCGCGAGGTAGGCGGTGAGGAAGGAGACCGTGGTCCCCAGGCCCACGACCATCAGGGTCCGAAGGACCACGGTGGAAACCGTGAGGGTCGCCAGGTTTCGTCCTTCCCATCCCCAGCCCAGGTGCCCCAGCGAGAGACTCCCGAACATGAGCAGCGAAGCGATGGAGACCAGGATCGCCCCGCGGTGGCGCATGATGAAGCCGGCGAGGGTCGCCGTCAGGACGAACAGGAGGATGAAATCCGACAGCAGCCCGCCGTCGGCGGCGACGATCAGGGTTTCGACCCAGACGTCCATGCAGAACAGGACGCCCAGCAGGACGTCCTGCCAGGGCCTGGGAGCTTCCTCTAGCCGGCTGTGGCGCACCAGGCTTCCCAGGTAGACCACGTCCCCCAGCATGTGCAGGGCGAGCCAAACCCAGACCGAGGGAGGGGACGGGACCGCGAGTGCGGAAAGGAAAAGCGCCACCGGCGTGAGGACGCGCGTGGCACCGATCCATCGGAGGTTGATGGGCGGAGATTCCGCCTGGGTCACTTGATGTTGCCGGCCATCTCGAACATGGGCAGGTACATGGCGATGAGCACCGCGCCGATGATGCCGCCCAGGACCACGATGACCAGGGGCTCCAGCATGGACGTGAGCGAATCCACCGCGGCCTCCACCTCGGTGTCGTAGAAGTCGGAGACCCTGGTGAGCATGTCGGACAGGCCTCCCGTCCGTTCGCCCACCGCGATCATCTGGATCACCATGGGGGGGAACACTCCCGTGGCCTTCAGCGGCTCGGCGATGGACTGGCCGCCCGAGATCGCCTCCACGGTGCGGAAGATGCCCGCCTCCAGGACCACGTTGCCCGAGGTCCTGGCGGTCACGGTGAGGGCGTCCAGGATGGGCACGCCCGAAGAGAGGAGTGTCCCCAGGGTTCGACAGAATCTGGCCACCGCGCTCTTGCGCTGCAGGTCGCCGAAGAGAGGGAGCTTGAGCATCAGTCCGTCCCAGAGGAACCTGAACCTGGGGCTGCGCTTGATGCCCTGCAGGAGTCCGACGACGGCGCCCACCATCAGGATCAGCATCCACCACAGGTTGTGCTTGAGGAAGTCGGAGATGGCCATCACCACGCGGGTCGGGGTCGGGAGCTGCCCTCCCATGTCCTTGAACATGTTGGCGAAGACGGGCACGACCAGGGTCATCAGGGCGAAGACCGCGCCGATGGCCACGACGGCCACCATGACCGGATAGGTCAGGGCCCCCTTCACCTTGCGTCGCAGCGCTTCCGCCGCCTCCTGGTAGTCGGCGAGGCGAGAGAGGATGGTGTCCAGGATGCCGCCCGCCTCGCCGGCGCGCACCATCTGGCAGTACAGCTCGGAGAACACCGGCTTGTGCTTTTCCATGGACTCCGCCAGGGTCCCGCCTCCCTGGATGTCGGTG
>CAYXXL010000104.1:0-9117 GCA_964469025.1 uncultured Fibrobacteria bacterium | reverse complement strand
TGACCGGAGCCGTCCGGAGGGACTCCCTTTCCCTCCCCTATTTCCGGATCGCCCGGAGGTCGGATTCCGTCCACATCGAGGGACTTCGCGAGGAGGATTGGAGCCGGCTGGCCGATCCCATCGTCAAGCTGAACCAGAAGAAGCACCAGGACTGAGCATGGTCGACAGCCACTGCCACCTCCAGGTCGAGGCCCTTCGCGGCGACGCCCTGGAGTGCGTGCGGGAGGCGGCCTCCATGGGCGTGGCGGAAATCCTGGTCGCCGGCATATCGCCCGCCGAAGCCGCTTCCACCACCTCGCTCGCCGAGAGGCTCGGGGTCTGGTGCTCCGTGGGATGCCACCCCTGCCACAGCGGCGAATGGGATCCCGTGCCCGTCCTCGCGCACCTTTCCCACCCGCGCGTGGTGGCCGTGGGCGAGTGCGGCCTGGACTTCTTCCACGAGCCTTTCGACGCGGCGCTCCAGGAAAGGGTCCTGCGCGAACAGCTGGAGATCGCGCGCCAGGCCGACCTTCCTGTCATCCTGCACAACCGGGATTCGAACGAAGATCTCCTCCGGGTGCTCCGCGACGCCGACTTCCACCGCGGCGTCTTCCATTGCTTTTCTGCCGATCGGAAGACCTTGGATGCGGCGCTGGAGCTCGGGTTCCACATCAGCTTCTCCGGCACGGTCACCTTCCGCAAGGCCGCGGTCCGGGATCTCGTGCCCTTGGTTCCGTCGGATCGCCTGCTGGTGGAAACCGACGCCCCGTGGCTCGCGCCCCACCCCCACCGGGGCACCACCAACCGCCCCGCCCTGGTGCGCCTGGTGCTGGAGGAGGTGGCCATGCTGCGGGGCCAGGACGCCGCGACGCTGGGGGCCGGCATCGTAGACAATTTCCGTGCCTGCTTCCCCCGCGCCGCGCCCACGGAGGCCGTCTTGTGATCCCGCTTTTCTCCATCCTGGTCGCAGCCTGCATCCTGGCCATGGCCGCGGCCTTCCTGGCCGCATCCTCCTGGGAAGCATCCGTGAAGCGGCTGGAGGAACGCGCCGAATTCCACGAGAAGGCCGACACCCACCACAAGGGAGAGCCCAGATGAGACGCTCAGAGATCGAACGGAAGACCCGCGAAACCAGCGTCAGGGTGGTTTGGGACCTCGACCGGCCCGCCACGCCCGAGGCCAGGACAGGTTCCGGCTTCCTGGACCACATGCTGGAGCAACTGGGCCTCCACAGCGGCACGGGACTGGAGGTGGAGTGCGCGGGCGACACGCACATCGACATGCACCATTCGGTGGAGGACACCGCCATCGCCCTGGGCAAGGCCTTGCGCGAAGCGGTGGGCGACAAGGCCGGAATCGAGCGGTACGGATTCTACCAGGTCGCCATGGACGAGGCCCTGGCGCGCTGCGCCCTGGACCTTTCTGGACGGTTCCACCTGGAGTACAACGCAAAATTCTCCAAGGACCGCGTGGGCGACCTGGAGATCGAACTGGTCGAACACTTCTTCCGGAGCCTCGCCGAAAACGCGGGAATGACCCTCCACCTGGACCTGGAACGCGGAACCAACGCCCACCATGGCGTGGAATCGATGTTCAAGGCCTTCGCCCGCGCCTTGGCGATGGCCATCGGCCCGGCCCGCAACGGCGACAAGGGGATCCCGTCCACGAAAGGGACGCTCTGACCCGGAGCCCGGGCCTCAGACAAAAAGGCTCCCCTGCCGCGTGCCCCTTCTCCTCAGGGTGGATTCGATGGCGTTGAGCACGTTCCATTTTCCGGAACACCACGCCGGGGCAAGGAGGAGATCCTCGGAGCAGGTGCCGGTCAGGCGGTGGAAGACCACCTCGGGCGGGGTGCGCTCCACGAGGTCGCAGGCGAGTTCGACGTAATCCGTCAAGGAGAGCGGCTCGTACCGCCCGTTCCGCCACTGCGCGGCCAAGGCGCTTTGCCGCACCACGTGGAGCGGATGGATCTTGAGCCCGTCCACCCCCGCTTCCACCACGCGGCGATGGGTCTCCAGGGCGCGCTTCCTGCGTTCGCCGGGAAGCCCCAGGATCAGATGGCAGCAGAGGGGCAGTCCCAGCCCGCGAGCCCGGGCCGCCTCGCGGAAATAGATGTCCGAGCCGTGGCCGCGGTTCACCCGATCGAGCGTGTCGTCGAAAGCGGACTGGAGGCCAAGCTCCAGCCAGACCACGGCTCCCTCGTCCCGGAGTCTGGCCAGAAGCTCCAGGACACCGGGGCCCAGGCAATCGGGCCGGGTCCCGATGGAGAGGCCGATGCATCCTGGTACTGCCAGGGCCCTGCGGTACAGGGCCTCCAGGTGGTGGAGCGACCCGTAGGTGCTGGTGTACGCCTGGAAATAGGCGAGGAAGAGCCGCGCACCCGTGCGACGCCCCACCACGGTCGCGCCATCGGCCATCTGCTCCTCCACCGACCGCTCGCGCGCGACAGGGACGAAGGATTCGTTGTTGCAGAAGGTGCACCCACCCGTACCCACGCTTCCATCGCGGTTGGGACAGGTGAAGCCCGTGTCCAGCGCCAGCTTGTGCACCCGCTCGCCGTGGCGCTCCTGGAGATCGGTCCCGAGCGTATGGACGAGATCGGCCAGGGTGCGCGAAGCGGTGGCGAGACTAGTGGACACCGACGAAGAGCCGCTCGGCTTCCGGCGAGACCCGGAGATTCTGGTGGAGGTAGCGGTTCACTTCGCTGGCGGTCGCGAGTTTCCGCGCTCCCTCCGCGATGGTCCTGAGTTCGGCCTGGTCGTAGCCCCGCAGCAGGACCTTCGTCCTGGGGATGTAGCGGCTGTCCATGGACAGCCCGTCCACCTGGATTCCCGCGAGATACAGGGCGCAGGCGGGATCGGCGGCCATTTCGCCGCAGACGGAAACCGGCACGCCGGCCTTGACCGCCTCCCAGGAAAGCCTGGCCAGCAGCGAGAGCAGCGCCGGGTGGTAGTTGGTGGCGAGCTCGGCCACCTTCCGGTTTCCGCGGTCCGCGGCCACCGTGTACTGGAGCAGGTCGTTGGTGCCCACGGAAAGGAAGTCCACCAGCTTGGCGAGGTGCGAGGCGATCTCGACCGCCGCGGGAACCTCGATCATGGCCCCGATCTGGATCTCGTCGGTGAAGGCCGCTCCCCGCGAACGCAGTTCGGCGCGGGCCAGGTCCAGCTGCCGCAGCACCTCCTTCATCTCGTCGACGGCCGAGATCATGGGGAACAGGATCCGGCCCTTGTGGCCGTCGCAGGCGCGCAGCAGCGAGCGAAGCTGGGTGCGGAAAAGCTCGGGGTGGGCCAGGGAGAGCCGGATGGAGCGCTGGCCCAGGAATGGATTGTCCTCGAGTTCCGCACTGCCTTCGTCGCCCTGCAGGAACGGGGCGATCTTGTCGCCGCCAAGGTCCAGGGTGCGGAAGGTGATGGGCCTGCCGGGGAATTCCTCGAAGGCGCGCTGGTAGACGGCCATCTGCTGGGCCTCGGTGGGCGCGTCCCTGCGCATCAGGTACGGGAATTCGGTGCGGTAGAGCCCCACCCCGTCGGCGCCGCGCGAGCGGGCCACCGACAATTCGCGCAAGAGCCCGATGTTGGCCCCGATCTGGATGATCTCTCCGGAGGAAAGCCTGCACGGAGCCGCGAGTTCCCGATCGTCCCCCACCTCCACCCGGGCCTCCTCGATCTCGGAAACCCGCTGGTACTCCTCGATGACCGCGCGGGAAGGGCAGACGAAGAGGTTCCCCACCACCGCGTCAACCAGGATCTGGACTCCCTCTCCCACCTCGGTGACGGCGACGCCCACCCCGGTGATGGCGGGCATGTTCAGCGCCCGCGCCATCAGGCTCACGTGGCTGGTCACTCCGCCCTCGGCGGTGACGAATGCCCTGGCCCCTCGGGTGGCCAAAAGCACGAGGTCCCCGGGCGAGAGCGACTGCGCCAGGACCACCGATCCCCTCGGTTCGCGTTCCGGAAGGGCGCTCCCCAGGAGTTTCCCCACCAGCATGCGGCCGATGTCCCCGAAGTCCTGGGCGCGTTCCCTCAGGTACTCGCTGCGCGCCTGGCGCATGGCCGCGACCATGTGCTCGACGGCGTCGAAGACGGCGATGGCCGCGGGTTGTCCGGTTTCGATCCGGGCATCCACGGCGGCGCGGAACACGGGATCGTTCAGGAGCAGCGTCTGGGCCGCGAACACGTAGGACAGCTCTTGTCCAACCAGCTCCACCGCGGCCACCTCGCACCGGTGGATCTCCTCGAGGCTGGATTCCATGGCCTTGCGCAACGCCGCATGTTCGGTCTCGGGTCCGTCGGAGCCGAGGGCTTCCAGCGCGGATCTCGCGATGGCGACACCGTGGCGGTAGACCGGCCCCAGAGCCATTCCCGGCGAGGCCGCGAACCCGCGGAGCACCTGCATCTCCCCCTGCCGCGGCGCCTCCCGGGAATCCGAGGGATCGCTGGAGCTGTCGTCCAGGATCTTGAGCTGGCGCTCGCGGTCGCCGGTTCCCCGCTCCAAGGCGTCCAGCAGGCGCGCGCTTTCCAGGACGACGGCCAGCTGGGAGGCCAACGCAACCACCAGGAGCTCCAGGTCGGCGTGTTGGACCTCCTCGCGCGGGGACTGCACCACGATCACGCCGATGCATCGTCCGCGGGCAGTGAGCGGAACGCCCAGGTAGGACTTCAGATTGTCTTCGGAAACCTGCGGCAGGTGGCGGAAGCCCGGAGTGGCGGGACCGTTCGCGACGTTGAGGCTTTCCCGCGTCTGGGCCACCATTCCCGTCAGACCCTCGCCCATCTCCAGGCGCACGTCCGCGTCGACGGGTCCGGACGAGGTGGCCACCAGGGTGAGGACGTGGCTTTCGGGGTCCGCGAAATAGAGATTGCACCGGTCTCCACCCATGTGGTCGGACAGCAGGTGCACCACCTGGGTCGCGATCTCCACCATGCCGCTGGCCCTGGAGACGATGCGGGCGAAGTCGGAAAGGAGCGCGAGGCTGCGGGAAGGCGTCTCCATCAATTCCTGCCGATCCGCTCCCACCCCTCGTCGGGGATCTGGGCACCCAGGACCTGGATGACCTCCGCGGCCGTCGCCGCGGCCAGGTGGGCTGCCCGGCACAGATCCCAACCGCGATCCAGCCCCGCGATCAGGCCTGCGGCCCACAGGTCGCCGGCCCCGGTGGTGTCGAGCACCTTGGAGACCTGGGCCGCCGGGGCCACCGCCCGCTTCGAACCCTCGGCCAACAGCGCGCCTCGGGCCCCCAGCTTCACCACGGCCAGATCCACGTGCTGCGAGATCCATTCCAGGCTGGGCTCCGGGTCGGTCTCGGTGAGCGCGCGGGATTCGTCCTCGTTGGCGAGAAGCCCGAAGATCCTCCGTTCCGCCAGAACCCGTCGAATGTGGTCGCGGAAGATGCCGACCACGTCGAACGATCCGCAGTCCAGGATCACGGCCGTACCGGCCGCGTTGGCCTTGGCCACGACGGCGTCGAAGAACACCGTGTTGAAGAGGAGATAGCCCTCCAGGTAGAGGAGGCCCACGCCCTCCAGGGACACCGCGTCCAGGTCGGACACCGCGAACTCGGCCGAGGCGCCCAGCGACGTGAACATCGTTCTCTGGGCATCGGGGGTGACCAGCGACAGCGCGCAGCCGGTGGGTCGGGTTCCCCGAACCAGTTCGGGCACCAGTCCGGTGGAACGGAGGTCCGATTCCAGGCGATCTCCCCGCGCGTCGGGTCCTCGCTTGCCCAGGAAACGCGCGTTGGAGCCGAGCTTGGCCAATCCCACCAGGGTGTTGCAGGCCGATCCTCCGGGAACTTCGGAGACCGGCTCCGGCAATTTGGCTGCCAAGTCGTTCTGGTCGCTGGCGTCGACGAGGGTCATTCCTCCCCGAGGTCGACCGGTCGCCTCCAAGAAATCTTCGGAAACATGCGCCAGGGCATCCATCAGCGCCGCACCCACGCCCAGAATCTGATTGTATCGGCTCACGGAGCCGAAGGTAGCAATCCGGTTCCTCCCGATTTCCTGGGAAAGAGGGAGGCAGACCTTCCCACCCAAAGCAGGATCCCCAGGACGGAGATGGACACCGTCCAGCGCAGCCGGAACCGGAGCGGACCCGGCTGGAATTCCGGAATCCAGGAGAACCGTTCGATGCCCAACGCGGCCGCGATCCCACCCAGGAACCCGGTCGATCCCCCCAGAAGCGCGGGATCCATCCCTCCCAATCGGATCTCCAGTCTCCGCGTGAAGTGGGACAGGAATCGTCCCAAGGCCACGAGCGCCCACCAGGCCAGCCGGACGGGATCGGCGCGCCGAACGGGGGCGGGCGCGCCCTCTCGCCGCTTTTCCGAGGACCGCGACGGAAACGCGCGCAGAAATCTGTCCAGAAGCCTGTTCACGAGTCTCCGAAGGAGAGCCGGAGGTCTTCGCCGCCTCAGCGACATCCCCCAGATCCGGACCTCGAACAGAGGGATGCGCTCTTCCCATCCCACCAGCAGGGTCGCCCGCACGGGAACCACGAGGATCGCCCCCAGGAGGACGACCATACCCGCCAGGATCCAGAGGACTGGGTGGATCTCAGTCCCCGGCGCTCTTGGTCCGCAGTCGGGAAAGCACTCCCGCGAACCCTTCCTTGGCGAGGATGGTGGTGAACTGGTCCTTGTAAGTATGCAGGGTGGACACGTCGTCCAGGATCAGATCCCACGCTTGCCAAGCGCCCTTCTGCTGGAAGAGCTTGTAGACGACCCTGGAGGACTTCCCGTTCCGGTACACGGTGGCGGTGACGGTCGTCTTGTCCCCTTCGCCCGCCGAGGCCGCGTAGTTGGTGGAGTCCGCCCGGTAGTTTTCCAGGCGCTTCATCGAGCTGGATTCGACCGCCTTGCGGAACACGACGAGGAAGGTGTCCTGGTCGGACTTCTTGAGGGTGGCCCAGGTCTTTCCCAGGGAGCGCCTGCCAAGTTCCGGGAACGAGAACATCTCGTTGATCATGTGCTTCAGCGTGTCCCGCTGGGCGGGGTTCGACGGCTGGTAGCGCTTGAGCAGCGATTGCAGATCCTGGTCGTGGCGCCGGATGGCGTCCACGGGATCGGTGGCGGCCCGGGCCGACATCGGTGCGCCCGCCAATGCGGACAGGACCATGAACAAGGACAATCTCATGGGGAGACCTTTCTGGGTTTTGCTTGGGCAAGGCAAAACTACTAGGGCGCGGGCGTCCCGACGAGCCCCGGCCATTGCAGGATCAGACCGCTCCCGAGCAGGACGTTCAAGGCGGCCAGGTTCCGTTGGTAGACCGCTTCCCAGTATTTCCCCTGGAAATCCAGCCAACTCTTGTACGGCGCCACCAGGTCCTTGGACTTGCCCGGGTCCAGATCGGCCTGTTGCGCCACCACATGCAGCCACGATTCCGCGGCGTCGCGCGCCTTTTGCGCGGAAAGGATCCTGTCGCCCAGGGTGCGGTAGCTCAACCAGCTGTCCTTCATCTGGGCCTCCAGGCCCCGCCGCGCGTAGGCCTGCTTCTTCCGCAGCATCTGCAACTCCAGCTCGGCGCCGTGGACGTTGCCCAACTGGTTCCAGAAGTTCAGATGCCAGGTGAATCCCAGACCGATCATCCCCGACACGTTGTTCAAGGGATCCGTGATGAGCACGTCCGGATTGGCTTGGTTGCGGTTTGCCACCCACGACTTGGTGTAGGAAAACTTCCCGAACAGGTAGATGTCCGGGCCCAGATTGGCCCGTTCCACGTCCAGCAGGGCCTGCTTGGCATCCAGTCCCGCCTTGAGCTTCACCAGGTCGGGATGTGCGAAATCCGTCGAGAGCGTGTCCAAGGGGGGCAGTTCGGGCAGGGGCGCCAGCAGGCTGTCGGACAGGTGCAGCGAATCCGCGTTGGGCAGACCCAGCGCGAAGGCGAGCCCTTCCCGGGCCCGGGCCCTGCCCAAGAGGGCTTCCTGAAGATCCCTCTCCAGCTCGAAGCGGCCCATCCGCAACTGGAAAAGATCCGTCTGGGACACGTCGTCGTCGTCGTCGTCCAGCTTCTTCTGCATCGCGCTGTCCAAGCTGTCCACCCGGACATCGGCACCTTGGAGGATGCCCACCATGCGATTCGCGTATTGGAGCCCGAAGAGATACTCCAACGCCTTCTTGACTTCCGTCTGCCGGTTGGCGTCGAGATCCGCCGAAGCCACTCGCACTCCCGCCCGCGCCGCCCGCATGCCGGCGCGGAGCCTGCCCACGTTCAACGGCTGCGCCACGGTGATGTCCGTTCCGAATGCCGGTCCCAGGGGCCACCAGGCGTAATGGGTGGTGTCCAAGGCCAACACCTTCCCGTGCTCGAGGGTGTCGAGGGTGACGGAATTTCGGAAACCCGGAGCCGGCCCGAATCCCACGGAAACGTTGAACTCCGGCAGGATCACCTTGCGGGGAAGGAGGTCCAACTGCTGCTTGGCCTTGACCAGGCTCAACGAATCCTCGGCCAGTTGCGGTTGGCGTTCCAGGGTCAGCCGGACGATGTCGCCCATCTTCAGCCCCTGGGCATTCGCTCCGAGAGCAGTCAACGCCATCCAGGCAGCCGGGATAACCGTTCGCATGGTGCCAAAAGTAGGATCATCCCGCCAAAGCTCTCGGCGAGGAATCGGCACGTAGGCCGCGTCTGGTTCTACCTTGGCGACCGTGTGGATCGTACCGCTCCTTGCTCTGTTCGGTTCCCCCGATACCGCGTCCTTCCAAAAACCGCCGGACTCGGTCGGCTTGGACACTTCGCGGTCGACAAAAGCCCGCAGGGACGCCGACTCCTCGCACCAAGCCCCATCCATGCGGAAGCCCGCACCCCCGGCACCTCCTTACCACGCGCCCCCTTGGTCCTGGGAGTTGGCCCCCCGGGTGGGCGCGCTGGCCGTGGATTTTCCGCAGAGGGCGAATTTCGTCTCGGACATCAACGCGCTCGACACCAGCACCGGCATGGTGCTGAGCCAGCCGTTTCCGGGGTCCGATCTGGCCTGGAGCGTGGGAATGGACCTGGTGGTGCGTCGGCTCGACATCTTCCGCCTGGTCGCCGGGTTGGAGTGGTCCGCCTGGAGCGCGCAGGCGATCGCGGGCCAGGGGGATTCCTTGCTGTAGGCGCTGTCCGGTCGCGATTCCCTCTTCTACCGCTCCTATTCGTCGGACATCT